>JBBSIE010000027.1:0-38349 GCA_038232235.1 Pyrinomonadales bacterium
CATCTCTTTTTCTCCTGCGAATGCTGACAACTCAGATATTTCCTTCGTAATTGCTGTTTGGTTAAGTGATTTTCTAAAGTTAGTTTTTTAGGCATTTTTAACTTTTACTCTATATCACCCTATTTACGCAACTTGGTATTACGACGCGGCGATGTCCGATTCGTTTTTTGAAGATTTGGACATTCAGAAACCGGATTATCATTTGGAAATCGGTTCACATTCGCACGCCATGCAGACGGCGAAAATAATGATGGCGTTTGAACTTGTGATTTTGCAGGAAGAGCCGGATTGGGTTTTGGTCGTCGGCGATGTTAATTCGACAATCGCGTGTGCTTTAGTTTGTTCAAAGCTCGGCGTTCGCGTCGCGCACGTCGAAGCCGGTCTTCGTTCGGGCGATATGACAATGCCCGAAGAAGTCAATCGTCTTTTGACCGATAGAATTTCAGATTTGCTGCTCACGCCCTCAATAGATGGTGATGTGGTTATTTGGATTTTTTGCGCTTATACAGTGGCGCAAAACTCGTTTTGACCGATTCCGGCGGACTTCAGGAAGAAACAACCGCGTTGGGCATTCCGTGTCTCACGCTGCGCGAAAACACCGAAAGACCGATTCCGATTGAGTTGGGAACGAATATTTTAGTTGGAACGAATTCGGAAAAAATTGTCAGAATCGCTTTTGACGTTTTAGATCAAAAACAATCCCAAAACATAAAAATTCCGCCGCTTTGGGACGGTAAAACGGCGGAACGCATTTGTGATGCTCTTTTGTAATTGACAATGGATAATGAGAAATATTTCTTTTTATTATCCATTTTTCATTTTCCGTTACTTACCGTTACTTACTTTGTTCCATCGGATAACCGGCGTTTTTCCAAGCCGCCGTTCCGCCAAGCAGAGCATACGCATTTTTAATACCTTTTTCATTCAAAATCTGCACCGCACGGGCGCTGGTATGTTCCTGCGGTCAGGAACAGTAGGCGATAATTTTTTTATCTTTCGGAACTTCCGTATAACGGGTTTTGAAAGTTTCGGCAGGTATATTTATCGCGCCTTTGATATGTTCGACATTGAAAGCGACTTCGGCGCGTGTGTCAACAAATGTCGCTTTTCCGCTATCGAAATCCTTCTTTGCATCTTCCAAGCTAATGCGCGGCGCATCATCTTCGGGATGCTCGTCCGGTGCGGGTGTCATAATGGTTTTATTTGCGGCGACATCGGAATTAGATGTCGCGCTTGTTTTTGAGTCGGTTTTGGTCGCCATACCTGATTTTGAGCAGGTCTGCATCACAAAACCCATCACCGACATCATTAGTAATGTTAAAATTAATTTCATATTTTATCTCCATATTGTAATTCCAGATTTACAATTTGCTAACTATTATCTATTGTCGGTTCGCCGCCTGCAACCTGTGTCGGGTATTTTCCGTTCCAACAGGCGACGCACGACGAGTTTTTTTCAAACCCGATTGCTTCGAGCATTCCTTCCATCGAAAGATAACCCAAAGAGTCGGCTTCGATGTAGCGGCAAACTTCGTCAACCGACATTTGTGCGGCGATCAGATCGGCTTTGCGCGGCGTGTCAACGCCATAATAACACGGCGAAATCGTCGGCGGACAACTTATCCGCATATGCACTTCACGCGCTCCGGCATCGCGCACCATTTCGACGATTTTTTTCGATGTCGTGCCGCGCACGATTGAATCGTCAACCAAAATAACTTTTCTGCCTTCAATCAAATCACGAATCGGATTGAGCTTTAAACGTACGCCGAACGAACGAATGCTTTGCGAAGGTTCGATAAACGTGCGCCCGACGTAATGATTTCTGATAATCGCCTGACGATAATTAATGCCCGATTCTCTCGCATAGCCGATTGCCGCCGCCACGCCGGAATCGGGAACGGGAACAACCAAATCCGCGTCCGCCGGATGTTCGATTGCCAGTTGCTTGCCCATCTGATGACGCGATTGATTGACGGATTTCCCGAAAATTATCGAGTCGGGACGCGAAAAATAGACGTGTTCAAACGTGCAGACCGAGCGTGGTTTTTCTTCAAACGGAAAGGTCGAATGCAGTCCGTTTTCGTCAATCACGAGCATTTCGCCCGCTTTTACTTCGCGCACATATTCGGCATCAATCAAATCAAACGCGCACGTTTCCGACGCAACACACCACGCATCTTTTAATCTGCCCAAATTCAGCGGACGAAAACCGTGCGGATCGCGCACGGCAATCAAAGCCATCGGCGTTAGAAATAAAAGCGAAAACGCGCCTTCGGTTTCGCGCAAAACTTGGGCAATCGCTTCAATCGCGTCTTTCGCTTCGGTGCGGGCGATTGAATGCAAAATCGTTTCGGTGTCGGATGTCGAAGAAAAAATCGCGCCGGCTTTTTCTAATTCGGCACGTTTCTCATTGGCAAACGGCAGATTTCCATTGTGGCAAACGGCGATTTTTCCGTGTTGACAGGTTACTGAAAACGGCTGAACTTCTTTGATCGTGCTTTTTCCGGCAGTTGAATAGCGTGTATGACCGATTGCGCTCGGACCTTTTAATTTTCTCAAAACGTCTTCATCCAAAACGTCCGCGACAAGCCCGATTGAACGAAATTGAGAAAGTTCCGCGCCGTCGCTCGATACAATTCCGCAGGCTTCCTGCCCGCGATGCTGAAGGGCAAAAAGCCCTAATTGTGTCAACGTCGAGGCTTCGCGGTGTCCGAAAATACCAAACACGCCGCATTCTTCTTTGAATTTGTCGAGAATCAAATCGTTCATCAAGTTTATTTTGCCATAGTCTTCGGCAAGAAAACAGTTGATAAAGTTTTGAAATATTTTTTTGAGGAAAATTAACCTTGAAAAATGATTTGTAGAAATCGGCGAACTGTTAGAAAATTTTATCAACAAAAGCAAAACTGATTGGAGAAATGATTTGTCGGAAAAAATTTACCGTGATTCGGTTCACAACATCATTCGCCTGAAAACCGACAGCGACGAAGGCAAACTGCTCGTGCGGCTGATTGACACGGCGGAATTTCAGCGTTTGCGGCGCATCAAACAGCTCGGTCTCGCCCTGTTCGCGTATCAGGCGGCGGAACATTCGCGTTTTACGCATTCGCTCGGCGCGCTGCATTTGGCGACGCGAACGCTCGATAAACTCAAAACCAAATACGAGATTTCGACCGCCGAAACCATCGCCGTTCGCGTCGCCGCGCTGCTGCACGACATCGGACACGGCGCGTTTTCGCACGTTATCGAAACGATTTTAGATTTTCATCACGAAAATTTTACGATTGAAGCCGTGTTGAGCGACGAAACCGAAGTCGGACGAGTTTTGCGCGACTTTTCGCCGCAATTAGCCGAAGATGTCGCCGCCATTATTCGCGGCGATTTTCGCCCGATGGCTCTGGCGCAGCTCGTTTCATCGCAGTTAGACGTTGACCGGATGGATTATCTGTTGCGCGATTCGCTGATGACGGGCGCGAAATACGGCATTTATGATGTCGAATGGATTATCAAATCGCTCGAAATTGACGAGGAAAATGATCGTCTGTACGTTTCCGGGCGCGGCATTTTCGCCGTCGAAGATTATCTGCAAGCCAGATATTATATGTTTCGGCAGGTTTATTTTCACCGCACGCTGCGTTCGGCGGAAACGGTTTTGCGTTCGCTTTTGCGCCGCGCTCTGGAACTTTTTCAAAACGGAAAATTTGTCTGGTTCGCCGCCGGAACGCCGTTTGAAAAAATTCTCAACGGTCAAAGATTATCTTTGAAAGAACATCTCGAATTAGACGACGCGGACGTGATGTTTCACATCAAACAGTGGCAAAAATCGGACGACGCGATTTTGTCCGATTTATCGAATCGTTTTCTGAATCGCCAACTTTTCAAGATTTTCGATCTCGATATGCCGGAAAGCGACCGCCAAAATTTTCTCGACGAAACGCGAAAACTCGTCGAAAACGCCGGATTTGATCCGAATTATTATTTTATCGAAGACCGCGCGGGCGACGTGCCGTATTATTTTTACACGAAAAGCGCGACCGAACCGAAAAATCTGATCTACGTCGAAGAAGGTTTTTCGCATCCGCAAATCAAGGAAATTTCCGAAGTCAGCGCGGCGGTGCGCGGTTTGCAGAAAAGCTATCAAATTCACCGCGTCTGTTTTCCGCCCGAATTAAAAGAGGAAATTGCGAAACTTTATCACAAATGAACAGAGAAAATTTACAGGGATTTACAGGATGAACAAGATAACAGCCCAAAAATATCTGCGTTCATCCGCGTTTATCTGCGGTTTGATAATATCTTTTTTCTCCGCTTCCTTTGCCCAATCGAAAATCGCCGTGATCGCGCCCGATAAAAGTTCTTTAAGCAAAACTTTTACCGAAAAACTGGGAAACGCGCTTTCTTCAGATTTCAAAATTCTGGACGATTCTTTGGGCGAGTCCGCGTTTTTTTCGACGGAACACAAAACTCCCTTTAATCTGTCGCTTGACGAAGCGAAAAACATCGGCGCGGCAATCGGCTGTGATTATTTTTTGCTGGTAAAAGCGGAAAATTTAACGCGCTTTTCGTTTGAAAAAAGAGAATATCGGGAATCTTACGCCGCCGTTTATGTCGTCAGTTCGCGCAGCGGACGACTTGTTTTTTGGAAATTCGTCAAGGGTGAAGCCGGAAAATCCGACGAAGCCGACGCAAAATTGTTTGATTCAATAAAAGATTTGTCGGCGGAGATTTCAAGCGAATTAAAAACCGTTAGCAAAAATGAATTGAACGAGAAACCGAAACAAAAATTAGAAGAACTGCCCGCCGAAAATTCGCCTGAAGCCGTAAATTTCCGTCCGCCGCTGCCATACAAAAGAATAAAGCCGCCATACACGCGCGCCGCTTATCTTTACAGCGTCGAAGCGACGGTTGACATCGAAATTGACGTGGACGAGACAGGAAAGATTCTGCGAACGGAGATTATCCGCTGGGCTGGTTTCGGTTTGGATGAATCGGTCAAAAAGACAATTCTCCAAATGAACTGGAAATCTGCCGACCGCGACGGAAAATCACTGCCGATGCGCGTTTTGCTGCGCTACAATTTTAAGAAAATCGAACCGGAAGATCAGTAAATTATTACTCGCAGAGTTAAGTTGATTGTTTGTTATCTTAATTTGTCTACAATTTTTTGATGAATGCCATAATTTAATTAAAAGAAGTTTATCTTTTCAAATTTGTCAAATCTCATATAGCTAACATAGTATGAACTTTTTCAAAGGTATTGTTTATTAGTTGGTTTGTTCCTACATTTAAAACATTTTTGTCGCCATAAATATTAATTCCTAATAATCTTAAATCTAACCAAGAAACCTCTGCTATGTTATCTGTAAGTTTATTTACTTCAAGAATTATGCTAATACCCAGGGATAAAATCAAAGTATTTGGTCTTGACTTTATCTCGACGTTCTTCATTCTAGTTTTGTTTCTTTCAACTATATAACGCCATTTTGGACGTGCATAGTTAGATTGACTTGAAGGTAAAATTGGAACTGCTAACCAAATTTGTGGCAAGACACCTTTTCCAATAAGCAAAATCTCGTGAGATTTGCCATCTCTCTCAGACGAAATAGGTATTTTCCCGTCAATAAAACGATTACCACAAATTATAATTTCGCCAAAAGGTATATATTCTTTAGGCAGTCTATGATTGTTTCCCATGATTTTTGTTCGAGATTTCAATATTTTTAGAGCCACCTTCAAAATGCTTGTCTATTTTTTTTAGTAATTTTTTCTTATCATTTGGTAAAAATTTCGCTAATACAAAAGCCGCTGCCGTTAAAATTAACCCAAAGTAAAATACATATAATTCCCAATCTTCGATTTTGGTTCTACTAAAATATTTTGCGGCAATAATCAAAGCTATGCCTATTGTTGCCGCTAGAATATTAGTTGCTGAATTGGCAATAAAACTATTTCCACTCTTCAATACTTGATATTCGTCCTTGGCTAGTACAAATGGTTCGTGAGAAACCATTATTTGAAAGTTAGAAATTATAACTTCTGATTCAACAAATGGCGCATTGAACAAAGTATTCTCAATAATTTTAGGTTCTTTATTTTCTTGAGTTTTTTGTTGAGTCATATCACTTAACTATAAATTTAAAAGAAATGAGTCTAATTTTGGCTATTTGTCCAATTCTTGCTCTAAATCTCAAGATTGTTAATTGTTAAGACTTTTAGTAATTGATGTTTGCCAATACTACTTTTGGCTAACCGTCAACTAACTTTCGTTTTCAAGCATTTTTTTCGCTTCCAAAAGACTTTCCAGATGCGATTCGCTGACTTTTGGATATTCCATCTTCAGCGATTCCATTTTTTCGATGATGATATTTGAAACGACGACGCGCGTGAACCATTTGTGATCGGCGGGAACGATAAACCACGGCGCGTCTTTGGTGCTGGTTTTTTCCATCGCGTCTTCGTAAGCGTTCATATAATCGTCCCAAAAAGCGCGTTCTTTCGCGTCCGAAGCGGAAAATTTCCAGTTTTTTTCCGGTCGGTTGATGCGTTCCAGAAATCGCTCTTTTTGTTCTTCTTTCGACACATAAAGAAAAAATTTCAAAACGTGAATGCCGTTTTCCGACAAATAATCTTCAAAATTGCGAATTTGTTCAAAGCGTTCTTTCCAGATGTCTTTATCGTCTTTTATTTTTTTCGGTAACTGCTGCAACTGCAGAATTTCGGGATGCACGCGGACGACGAGAACTTCTTCGTAATACGAGCGATTAAAGATGCCGATTTTTCCGCGTTCCGGCAGTTTCCGCATCGAACGCCACAGATAATCGTGGTCAAGTTCTTCGCTCGATGGCTGTTTGAAAGACGTAACTTCACAGCCTTGCGGATTCACGCCGCTCATAACGTGTTTGATCGCGCTGTCTTTTCCCGCCGCGTCCATCGCCTGAAAAATTATCAAAAGCGCGTGTTTATTTTCCGCGTAAAGAACATTTTGCAGTTCCGCCATTCGCTCGATGTTTGTTACCAAATCATTAACCGCCAGTTTTTTATCGTCGTAATCGCCGGTAAAATCGGTTTCGTAATCTTTTAGTTTCAACTTTTTGCCTTCCGGCACGAGAAATTTGTCAATCTTCATAATGCTGTTAAAAGTAGCCTTTTATTGATAAATTTGCAATTTCACGCAAAAAAAAATTCGTCAAAAGCGATTCAAAAAAAGCCGTAATGCGAAAACATTACGGTTTTTCTGTTTCAGTTAAGCAAACAAGAAAAGGTTTTTAAGTTTTAAGTCAATTTTCAATCTTTACTGTTGACTACTTTTTATTCGTTTATTTGCACTTTGAATAACCGCAGTCGCGGCAGAAATCGCAGCCCGAAGCGTGTTCGAGCTGACCTTTGCATTCGGGACAAGTTCCGATCATATTAGACATTTTCGACTGTTTTTCGATTGTATTTTCACTTTCCGAAGCCGCTGCTTTGCTAATCTGTCTTTCCGAAGCCGGCATATTTTTCAAACGCCGGTCAATCAATAATAAACATTCGGCAACCGCTTGTTCGGGCGATGTCAAAAGGCGTTCATTAAACCAGACGGCGTGCGTCGCGGTGACTTTGTTCAAACTTCGCGCCACTTCTTTGACATCGAAACCGCCGCGCAGCATTTTTGAAGCGAGCAGCCCGACACCTTCGGAAATCGGTCCGGTCGCAAAAACTTCCATCACGCATTCGCCGTTATGATTGACCGTCACGTAAAGATTCGCGCCGTCAAACGGAATGCGCCACGTCGAACCCTGCAATTCGCGCGGTCTTTCGGTGTGCGCGGTTTCCATATTTTGCTGGGTTTTTGTTTCAGAGTTTATTACGCTTTCGGTTTCAATCGTTTCCAGTTCGCCGCATTCGCCGACAGCAATTTCCGACATCTCTTCAACTTTGGACTCTGGACTTTGGACTTTGGACTTATCATCCGCTTTCATCGAGGTCAAAACCTGACCTTCGCGCGAACCGTCGCGGTAATACGAAACGCATTTGCAGCCCAAATCCTTCGCCAGACGATAAAGTTCGTCAACCGATTCAATCGTGTCGTCTTTCGCGCCGTTGCAGGTTTTCGACACGGAATTATCAACATTGCGCTGTGCCGCGGCAAGAACTTGAACGTGCTGTTTCGACGTGATATTTAACGCCGAGATAAAATACGGCGGCAATTCGCTTTCGTGGTCAACAACATACTGCGCGGCGTGTTTTATTGATTCTTCGTCGGTTTGGTTAACGTCAATTCCTAAAGCCTGCGCCGCCAATGTATGAACATAAGTTCTCGTGCCGATTGTATCTTGGCGCACGTAAGCCCACGAAAAATTCGGTTCGCAACCGGAAGAAGTTTCGGCAACGAGAGAAATCGTTCCCGTCGGCGCAATCGTCGTCGTTTCGTAGTTGCGCGGCGTTAAAGGCGTGTCGTGCGAAATGCCGATTTCGTTATACAAAAATTTGGCATAAGCATCACGATTCGC
Source organism: Pyrinomonadales bacterium (assembly GCA_038232235.1). GTDB lineage: Bacteria > Acidobacteriota > Blastocatellia > Pyrinomonadales > Pyrinomonadaceae. The sequence goes on from JBBSIE010000027.1 coordinate 8,493, forward strand.
TTCAAATTCAGGAAACGCGCCTTTTTCCGCGCCCAATTTGAGCGATGCTTTCCACGATTCACGGCGTACAAAACCCATCACTTTGTCCATCAAATCAATCGAATCGAGTTCGCCATAAGTGATTTGCAGTTTCAGGCATAAATCCGCAAAACCCATAATTCCGAGTCCGACCGGACGAGTTCTTTTGACGACATCATCAATCGAATCAAGCGGAAAATATCCCGCATCAATCACGTTGTCGAGAAACTGAATACTCAATTGCGTCGCCCGCGCCAGACGTTCCCATTCGATAGATTCGTTCGGGTTTGTGCCGTCGCCGCTCTCTTTGTAAAACTTTGATAAATCAATACTTCCGAGATTGCACGAATTGGAAAAGTGTAAAAATTGTTCGCCGCACGGATTGCTCGCAAAAATCGCGCCCATCGAATTCATCATATGATTATGGCGATTTACCTGGTCAATAAACGCAATTCCGGGTTCGGCGTATTTATGCGCCGATGCGATGATTCTGTTCCAAATGTCCGGCGCGTAAATCATTCCGGCTTGCGGCGGCTGTTCAATTGTGCAATCGGATAAATCGGCGGTTTCAAAAGCAAGCTTGTCGGCAAATGTCCCCGTTTCGCCCGTCGGTCGGCGATACACGACGTAATCTGTTCCGGTCAGCGGATCGAAAATCGGCTGTGTCCATTTTTCGTCATCAAATGAAGTCTGAAACCATTCGTTATTGTCAACGGCTTCCATAAATTTATCGGTTACGTTGACGGAGATATTAAAATTCGTCAGCGAATGCTGGTCGTTTTTGGCGTGGATAAAGCGCAAAACGTCCGGGTGCGTTACTCGCATCATTCCCATATTTGCGCCGCGCCGCACGCCGCCCTGTTTGACGACCTCGGTCATCGTGTTGACGATGTTCATAAATGAAACCGGACCCGAAGCCACGCCGCGCGTCGAATTGACCATCGCGCCCATGGGACGAATAAATTCATATGTCATTCCCGTGCCGCCGCCGGTTTGGTGAATGGTCGCGGCAGATTTGGCGTGTTCCATAATGCCGTTGATCGAATCCGGCACGTTTAGAACGAAACACGCGGCGAGCTGTCCTTTCAGTTTTCCGGCATTTACCAAACAAGGAGTATTCGGCACAAATTCGCGGTTGAGCATTATTTCCGTCATCGAATTATAGAAATAATCTCTTTCAATCGAATCCTTTTCGGCAGTGGCGACGTGACCGACGACGCGGCGCACGATGTCGTCCCACGTTTCGAGCGGCTCGCCTTTCGCGTCCTTCAACGAATAGCGTTTGCCGATGACTTTTTGACCGTTCAAACCAACCGGTTTGATTTCAAGTTTGCGGGAAGTTCCCGTGCCGTTTCCGTTCGATTTTCCGTTTTTAGCGACAACATCAGCCACCACAGGCTCAAAGACTGTACTCATTTGAATAATCTCTCCTCACGTCTTTAATTAAAAGACAAATTTTTTATTTTATAATTTTAGCGTTTTTATCCGTTTTTTGCATCAAAAAATGCGAATATGGAAGAACTGCTTCTGAAATTCAACTTGAGAATTCGAGTTCGGTTTTTTTCGGTTTTTCTCTCAAGTGAAAAGAATATAACCGAATTCAAATTGTGTTGTCAACAAAAAAAATACACAATATGTTGTGGCTGTCATAAAAATTTAACCCAAATGTCGCGTAACTTAAAGTAAAACCTTAACTTTTGCCAAATAAAAAAAATATAAAATTAAAATAAATTTTCATAAGATGAAGAAGTTTGACTTTTAAGTGCAAATTTGTCGAAACTATTGTTATGGACAAACTCATCACCGGAACAGCCGCCGACGGGACAGTAAGATTTATGGCGGCAATCACGACCGACATCGCCAACGAAGCGATGCGCCGTCATCAAACTTCGCTGACCGTAACCGCCGCACTTGGGCGCGTGATGACCGGAACGCTTCTGTTGGGCGCAAGTCATAAAGAATTTGATCGTTTGACCGTCAAAGTTGAAGGCGAAGGCGCAGTCGGCGGCATCACAGCCGAAGCGGACGTGAATGGAAACGTGCGCGGTTATGTGAAAAATCCGCACGTCGAACTGCCACCGAATAACAACGGAAAATTTGATGTCGCAGGAATTGTCGGCGAAGGAATGTTTTATGTCATCCGCGAATCGGGTTTTGAAATCGGTCTGCACCGCGAACCTTACGTCGGTTCAGTTCCGATTGTTTCCGGTGAAATTGCCGAAGATTTCGCGTATTATCTGGCAAAATCCGAACAAATACCATCCGCCGTTTTACTCGGCGTTTTAATGAGCAATTCGGAGGAAAATTCCGCGCCTTTTGTCAAAGCGTCCGGCGGTGTGATGCTTCAAATGCTGCCAGGCGCAAACGAGCATATTATTACAATTATTGAAGATACGATCAACCACGCGCCGCACATTACGAGTGTCATCAGCGAAGGCGCGAATGCAGAAGACCTCGTGAAATTAGCGTTGGGCGAGATTGATTTTGAAATCTTAGAAGAAAAAGAAGTCAAATTCGAGTGCAACTGTTCCTTTGAACGCGCCGTTACTTTGATTTCATCGCTCGGACGGGACGAAGTTGCGTCAATGCTCAAAGAAGACAAAGGCGCGAAAATGACGTGCGGTTTCTGCAATGAAATTTACACGCTTGACGAAGCGAATTTACAGGAAATGCTCGATTCCGAAACGAATTAAAATATTTTCAGGGAAATAAAAAAGATGAAAGAAGATTACGTCGATTTGATTTACATTTTCAGCAGTATCGCGGCGATGATCGTGTTTTCCGTGTCGCTTTTTATTTATTTATTTTACAAAAAGATAAATATTTATTTGGTTGTCTTCGGATTGCTGATGCTCGGCGTGGGTTTTATTACCAAAAAAAGAATAGATATGTCCGGCAAAAATTGAATTTCAAAACAATTCTCCTCATAAACTCTCCGCAACAAAATTCTGTCTTTACGCGTGAATTCGGAGTATTCTTGGCTATGCAATTATGGAAAAATTCAAAATAAAAATTTATGTCGGCGGCTTCGCACTTTTGATAATTTTAATCTTTAACGCCAGTTCACAATCTGCCAACAAATTATCGCCGACAAACGAAATCGAAATCGAACAAACCGTCGTTGAAAAATTGCGCGAGCTTTACCAAAACCGCGATTATGAAAAAGGTTATGAACTCGGACAAAAATTAACCGCGCAGTTTCCCGAAAACATTGAATTGCAGGCGTGGTTTATCGTCAATATGGCGCGAAACGATTTGAGCAGGGAAGCCGTCGAAGCGGCTGAAACATTAGTCGAAAACAACAAAGAAAATGCTTGGGCGTGGTTCGCCGCCGCCAATGCTTATATTCGTAATCTGCAAAAAGAAGAAGCCGTTTCCGCCAGCCGAAAAGCGTTGGAACTAAAACCTGATGATGAAGAATTTATACTGCTTTTCGGTTCTTCACTGCTGATGCAGCGAAAATATGATGAGATTTATGATCTGCTTGATAAAAACTCGTCAAAAATACAAGATAAATCGCGGCTTTTAGTAATGAAAGCCGAAGCGCAATATCGGCAGGCGATTGACGACGACAAAGACGAAGGAAAAATCAAATCGAGTTTCAAAACCTTTGCCAAAGCGTTGGAAACAAGTCCGAATTCGGTCAACGCAAATTATGTTTACGGAGTTTATTTGATTTACGCCAATCGTTTTGCTGACGCTTATCCGCTGCTGAAAAACGCCGTTGCGTTGTCGCCGAAAGTCGCGGAAATTCGGCGTGATTATTGGAAAGCCGTCTTAAACGGACAGCCGACAAAGAGCGAAGATCGAAGGAAAAATGAAGTAATTACCGATATAAATGAATTTATAAAACTGCGCCCGGATTCGGTCAAAAGTTTGGAAACAATTTCCGGTTTTTGCAATGATTTCAATTTGCCGGACAAAAAACAGGAAATTGACGCGCAGATTCTCAAACAATTTCCGCAATCGGTGCAGACGGAAAGAATTTTGATTCGGCAAATCAGAAGATTCGATTACATCGGAGAAGATAAAAAAATTGACGAAAAAAAACGATCACGGCTTATTCAAATGCTTCGTGATTTTATCAATCGTCCAAATCATTTTAACAACGATTATCTGGGCGAAGCCTACGACAATCTTTTTTTTCATATTTTTCATATTAAGGAAAATAAAGCCATTTCGGACGCGGAACTTTTGCAGATTGCCGAAGAAATAAACAATCTGCGGCAAACTCAGACCGACAAAATTTATTCAATGATTGTTGCGGCTTTTATTGAACGAAAGATGTTTCGACAAGGCGAAAAATTTGTCAATCTCGGATTTGAAACAGTCAAAAAAGAAAGCGAAGCACAGAGCAAACTTATCAAAGACGAGGAAGAAATCAAACAAAATCTGGATGAAATGGACGCAAATCTGCACAGCGTCAAAGGCTGGCTTTTTTTCAATGAAGGACGTTTGGACGTAGCCGAAAAAGAACTCGAAACCGCCGTCGAACTCAACAATCAAGATTTAGTTATTTTCAATCGTTTGGGACAAGTTTACGAGGCGAAAAACAAATTGGACGAAGCCGAAACTGCTTATATTAAAGGTTTTGCTTCGTATCCGTCGGCAAACGAACTGAACCGAGAGTCAATCGAGAATCTCTACGAAAAACGTCACGGCAATAAGAACGGCATCGAAGCGTATTTTGAAAAAGTAAAAATCGTCGAGCGCGAAACGCGCAAAAACCGCGTTCTTTCCGCGAAAATCAAAAATGCGAAAATTGTCACGCCTTTCATGCTAAAGGATTTGAATTCTAAAACATTTTCGTCGGCGAATTTAAACGGTAAAGTCATTGTCATCAACATTTGGGCGTTGTGGTGCGCTCCGTGCGTTCGGGAAATGCCCGAACTGCAGGAACTATATAAAAAGTATCAAAACGATAAAGACGTGACGATTTTGACGATTGACGATAACGACGAACTCGCAAAACTGAAGCAGTTTATGAGCAGCAAAAAGCTGGATTTTCCGGTTTTACGCGGCGAAAATTATCTCGAAGATACTAATATCAACGCCTTTCCAACAACGTGGTTTATTAATCGGCAGGGAAAAATCGTTTACGTTCAAGTCGGCGGCAGCGATAAACTTTTGGAAGAGTTTAGTTGGCGAATAGAAGAGATGAAAAAGTAAAGAGTTAAATCCTTGAAACAAAAAGAAAACTTCGTTTTTATAATAATGCGAAGTTTCCTTTTCGATATGTAGATAAAAAAACTATTTAATATTGAATATGTATTCGACTTTATCTGCCGAACCGAATGAATAAGGAGATTCTGGAGAAAGTTTGTATGGAGATTTGCAATTCGGATCAAACATCACCCAAAGATTCCATTTCCCGCCCGAACCGAGAACCGGCGATTTATTGGTAAATTGATAACTTTCGCCGTTGTAATTAAACATAATTTTATTGTCCAAAATAGTCCCGATTTTTTGAAAATCATATCCGGGCTGCGGCGCAAACGAAAAAATAAATCTTCCTTTTCCATAGACACAAACCCAAATCACATTGCCCGAAGCACTGCCGCCGATTTTGCTTTTTTCGCCGTTTATCAAAATGTCGGGCGCGTCGAGATGTAATTCAACATCATCAATCGTAAAATCTTTTGCTTTCCGGCGTTCTGCAAAATAACTTCCGAACTTGTTCGATTTTGAAGTTACCTTAATAATATCCGATATTTTCGCGCCCGTTTGCGGATTTTCGAGAATGTCCAATGTTACCGAATCTCCGTCTTCGATAACTATGTTGGCAGGATAAGCGGGAAGAGTTTTAGCAGTAAAACCTTCCGTATTGAACAAAGTTTTGGGATCAACCGACAAAGGCGCGAATGAAATTCTAAATTTATTTGTTTTATCTTCCCGCACCACTTTGTAATCATATCCGTAAAAAATTTTGTTTGTTTCATCAATAATCAAACGATTAATCGCGTATCCCGAAGAAGTTTCCGCAGTTCTGATGTAATCGCTCGAACGATTATTGTCGGAAGGCTTTTTCTCGGTTTTAACTGCTACCGTGAATCCGTCTTTGAAAGTTGTCACGCCTTCCTGAGCATTTGAAAAAGCCGCCGACATTGCAGCAAAAATGCCGATTAGAGCTATTTTTATCAAAATTTTATTTTTCATAATTTATATTTACCTCGCTATTTTTTGTAATCCGGGCTTTTATTTTCGCTACGGGTTGGAATCCTTCCAGTTCAATTGGAGTCAAATATTCGTTGTTCGCCTTATTCTCATTTAAGGCTGTGTTTTCTTCGTTTTTATTGCTTTTATCCGTATCTTCAAAAGCACTTTCTTGTTTGATATAAATCTTTTTGGTAACGATTTTTTCTTTGATGACCGGAACTTCGACCATCTTTTCTTTAATTACTGGAACTTCAACAATTTTAACCGCATTTGAATTCTCTTGTATCGCTGGATTATTAGCTAAACTCTTATTTTCTGCCACTTGCGGCATCATAACTATTCTTTCGCCAACCGACATTCTGCCGATTTGAAACGCCGAAATTGTCGCCAAAGTGAATAAAATCAACGCTGCCGCAAATGCGAAGCGCGGAATACCGAACCAGCCGAGTTTTTCTGTTTGCCGTTCTTTTTCTCCGCGTTTGGCTTCGTGATGATTTTGAAACGCGCTCAACACTTTTTCACCGAGCAAAGACGGCGCGGAAACGGCGAAGTTTTGCTTCAAAGTTCGCCGAATCGCGCCAAGATTTTCAAAAGATATTCGGCAGGAAACGCAGTTTTCCAGATGCGCTTCGATTTCTTTTGAAGAAACGATTTCGCCGTCGAAAAAAGCGTCAAGATGTTTTTCTACTTCAATGCACTTCATAATATTTTTCCTTTTCGTTCGCCAAATACGGCGCAAGTTCCCGCGCCAGATTTCGCCGCGCACGATGCAGACGGCTTTTGACAACGCCGATGTCGGTTTCCGTAATCTCGGCGATTTCTTCGTAAGTCAAATCTTCCAACTCGCGCAAAATCAAAACTTCACGCTGAAACGGTGAAAGTGCGGCGACGCATTCTTCAATCTTGGCGGAAATTTCTTTGTTCAACAGAACTTTTAAAGGCGAATTTCCGCCGCCGTTCGAGAAATTTTCAATGTCTTTGCTTTCTAAATTGTTCGTTTCAAGCCGCGTTCCGCTTTTTTTCAAAAAATTCAAGACGCGATTTCGCGCCACGCCGCACAAAAAAGAAAAAAGCGAACCGCGTTCTGCCGCATATTTTTCAGGATGTTCAATAAAAAATATAAAAACTTCCTGCGTGATGTCTTCGGCAACGGAACTTTCATTCGTCATTCGGTAGGCGAAACCGTAAATCGAATCGCCCAGCGCGTCATAAATTTCGCCGAACGCCTCCGCGTCGCCTTTGGCGGCTTTTTCTATCAAATATTGTTCGATTTCTCTTTTCAATTTTCGTTCGTGAATAAAAGTGTTTTCGTTTTTCTCAATAACTATTTTCCCGAAAGCCGGGAAAGTTACGATTTAATTTTTTCAGGCGTAATTAATTTCAGTTTCGTTCTCAAAAAGCATAAACTAAAATATCTGAAACAGATTTATAATTTTCGCGTGAACACCGAAACAATCAAATATCCGCCGACTTTTGTCATCAGAGCGGTGCAGTTTACCGGGCTTCTTATCAGCAAAATTTTGTGGCGGATAAAATTTCGCGGTTTGAAGAATATTCCGCAAGATTTGGAAGGCGGTTTGATTGTTGTCGCCAATCATCAAACCTATTTCGATCCGTTTTGGATTTGCTTCAAAATTAAGCGCAAATTTCGTTTTATGGCTTGGGATAAAGCGTTTAGCTGGTTTTTAATCGGCAGATTTATTCGTTATCTCGGCGCATTTCCGGTCAGTTTGGAGCGCGGCGGAACGATTAAAACTCTCAAACAAACTCTCGCGGCACTGCGCGACGGAGCGACGCTGGTGATTTTCCCGGAAGGTTCGCGCGGGTTTTCCGACGGAGAAATGCTGGAATTTAAAACGGGCGCGGCGCGTTTGGCAATCGAAGCGAACGTGCCGATTTTGCCCGTCACGGTGCGCGGTGCAAATCACGTCTGGGCGCAGAATGTGAAATTTCCGCGCTTCGGCAGGCAAGTCGAAATCGTTTATCATCCGCTGCTGGAAATTGCGCGATTGAAGGAATTCACTGATGTTGAAGAAATAACCGCACATCTCAAATCCGTTATAAATTCAGAGATTTGATATATTTCTGATTAAATAAATATGAGATTAATAATTCCAATTTATTTTACCGAAAGAAAATGACAAAAATCAGCCTTTCAAAAACGCCGCCGACAGTGAAAACCGATTTTATCGGCGGACATCTGCGTTCGTTTCGCAAACGTCCGACCGAATTTTTAACGCGCCTTTCAAAACTCGGCGACGTTTCGACTTTTAAAATCGCCGGAGCGCAGGCGTTTTTGCTCAATCACCCGGATTTGATTCGTGATTTGCTCGTGACAAGTCATGCAAAATTTGTCAAAGGTCGCGCTTTACAGCGGGCGAAAGGTCTTTTGGGCGAAGGACTTTTGACCAGCGAACACGAATTTCATCTGCGCCAGCGGCGAATGATTCAACCAGCGTTTCATCGTAATCGGATCAACGATTACGCCGTTTCGATGATCGAATTCGGGACGCGAATGGCGGACGAATGGCGCGACGGCGACGTGCGCGATGTTGACAGGGAAATGATGCGTTTGACGCTGTGGATTGTCGGGAAAACTCTCTTCAGCGCGAACGTCGAAGACGAAGCGATGCAGGTCGGCGAAGCGATGAATACAATCGTTTCGATGTTTAATTTTATGCTTTTTCCGTTTTCCGAACTGCTCGAAAAATTGCCTTTGCCGCCGATTAGAAAATTGAGAAACGCCAGAAAAACGCTCGACGAAGTGATGTACAAAATCATTGACGAACGGCGCAAATCCGGCGAAGACAAAAGCGATTTGCTTTCGACGCTTTTGACGGCGCAGGACGAAGAAACCGGCGGCGCGATGACCGATGAGCAGGTGCGCGACGAATGTTTGACGCTGTTTCTCGCCGGACACGAAACGACGGCGAATGCGCTGACGTGGACGTTTTATTTACTGTCGCAAAATCCTGAAAGCGAGCGAAAATTTCACGCTGAATTGGACGAAATTACAGGCGAAAAAAGTTTAACGCCCGAAGATTATCCGCGTTTGAAATACACCGAATTTATTCTCGCCGAGTCAATGCGCCTGTTTCCGCCCGCGTGGACGCTTGGCAGATTGGCGACCGAAGCGCACGAGTTTAACGGTTTTCAGATTCCGCCGAAATCGCTCGTTTTGGCGAGTCAGTATGTGATGCACCGCGACGCGCGTTTCTGGGAAAACGCCGACGATTTCGTTCCCGAACGCTGGGAAAAAACACCAATCAAAGAAGCCGGCAACAAATTTATCTATTTCCCGTTCAGCAAAGGCGTGCGAAGCTGCATCGGCGAAGGTTTCGCGTGGATGGAAGGCGTGCTTTTATTAGCAGTTTTGGGCAGAAAATGGAAATTGAGTTTAATGCCCAAACAGAAAATCGCGCTCAATCCGCTGATTACTCTGCGCCCGAAATACGGAATGAAAATGCGGATTGAAAAAAGATAAAATTTCTCAAAATTTTATGGTAAAATTTCATTTATTATGATGAATCCGTCAAGTATTTCTCCAAATATCGCCCGTCAAATTTTAATCGAAGCAAGAAAAAGCGGCGTGTCGGTTGAAGATTATTTAAATGAAGCGGCGAAGGAAAAACCTCAAAACGATAATTTGCCAAAAATTCGACGTGCAAAAAACACAGTTGATTTGAGTAAAGAGCGTCAATGGCTGGAGAAAAATCAGGATAAATATATCGGAAAATGGGTTGTTTTGGATGGAAACAAACTCATCGGAGCGGGCGATGATCCAAAACCGTTTGTCGAACAAGCCCGCGCCAACGGAGTTAAGATTCCCTTTGTTCAATTTATCGAAGATGATTCCATTCCATTTACAGGAGGTTGGTTGTAAAAGTGCATACTCTCACTTTTGAAAAACAAATCAACTACTCCGAATATCAAAAAGGAATAGGATTAAATATCGTCCTTATTGCCGATGACAGAAATCCTGTTTCGGCGATAGCGAAATTAGATACGGGAAGCGAATTTTGCCTTTTTCAGAGAAAATATGCTGAGTCGCTCAATTTGGAAATTGAACGCGGTATTGAAAAACCGATGCGGACGATACACAGCAGTTTCAACACTTACGGTCACGAAATTAAACTTCTGTTTTCTGATTTTGAATTATCAACGACAGTATATTTTCCTGAATTTGAAATACTGAGAAGCGTCCTCGGTCGAACAGGATTCCTCAATATGTTGAAAATCGGTCTGATTGATTAAGAACGGCTTTTATTTATTGACTCGCTTGAAAGTTATTATTCATAAATTTCCATATCATTTTCCCCTCCAAAATACGAAATGAAAATGCAGATTATGAAAAGCTAATTTAGCCACGAACAAACACGAAAATTCACGAGATACATTAAAACCAAATACTATAAAATGTAAGATTTCTTTGATTATTTCTTTAATTTTCGTGTTTGTTCGTGGCTAAAATTGCTTGAATCGAGTTGCGAAATTTATCGTAAAGGTTTATGTTGAGAATGTAGCCGCGCAGGAAGCGAGGCGAAAATACAGAACACGGAGAGTGTTGAGAAAATGAACAAGAAATATGATTTCGGAATCGTCATCGGACGATTTCAGCCATTCCATTTAACCCATCAAAAACTAATCGAACGCAGTTTGAGTTTAGCCGAAACGGTCATCGTGATTCTCGGTTCGGCGCGGAGTGCGCCCGACGTGAAAAATCCGTTTACGCCGGCGATGCGCGAGGAAATTATTCGCGCCTGTTTTCCGAGCGACGCGCATCATTTAATTTTTCGCGCCGTCCGCGATTATCCGTATAACGATCACGTCTGGACGGCGGAAATTCAAAATATCGTCGGCGAAATCGTCGAAGAACAGCCGACGGAACACGCGAAAATCGCCGTCGTCGGATATTTCAAAGACAAAAGTTCGTATTATCTGAACCTTTTTCCGCAGTGGAATTTCGAGGAATTTTACACTTCCGACAAAAAACTTTTAAGCATTAGCGCGACGGCGATCCGCGAAAGTTTTTTCAGCGGCGACGAATCCTGGCGCGAACTCGTTCCCGAAACGGCGGCGCGATATTTGGACGTTTACCGCGCGACGGAATTTTTCCCGCGTCTGCAAAGCGAATTCGCTTATCTGCGAAAATACAAAGAAGATACAAAATTCGTCGGCGTGCCGTTCGCGCCCGTTTTTATCACGACGGACGCGGTGGTCGTGCAAAGCGGTCACGTTCTCGTCATCCGGCGCGGCTTTCAGCCGGGCAAAGGTTTGCTCGCGCTTCCGGGCGGATTTCTCGCGCCCGACGTGACGCTCGAAGATTCGATGATTCGTGAATTAAAGGAAGAAACGCAGATCAAAGTTCCGGCGCAGGTTTTGCGCGGCAGCATCAAAAATTCCCGCGCCTTCGATTATCCCGAACGCAGTCAGCGCGGTCGCACCGTCACTTTCGCTTATCACATCGAACTCGAATCGAACTTAAAAGACGGCTTGCCGCGCGTCAAAGGCGACGACGCGGCGAAAGCCTTCTGGCTGCCGCTGTCAGCGTTGGGCGAAAAGGAAGATGAATTTTTTGAGGATCATCTTTCGATAATCAGGTATTTTTTGGGTTTATGAAAAATTAAACGCATAGGGACATAGGAAACATAGTCAAAACATTTTTTATGTGATCTATGTTCCTATGTGGTTAAAAATAAAAATTAGGCTTTCGGGTAGAAAGCCGAAAATGGAGACAAAAATATGTTTGAAATTAACAGAATAATTGACACTGATTCGTATAAAGCGAGTCATTTTTTGCAGTATCCGCCGAACACGACGCGGGCGTTTTTCTATCTCGAATCGCGCGGTTCGGAGCGGGATTATACTGAAACGGTTTTCTTCGGTTTGCAGTATATTTTGAAGCGTTATTTCGTCGAAAAATTTACGCAAGAAATGGTTGAGGAAGCAAAAGAAGTCATCGAAGCGCACGGTTTGCCGTTTAATTATGACGGTTGGACGAACTTAATTAAAAAACACGGCAGCAAATTGCCTTTGCGGATTCGCGCCGTGGCGGAAGGTTCGGTCGTGCCGACGCACAATGTTTTGATGACGGTCGAGACGACGGACGACGAATTTGCGTGGCTCGGCAGTTGGTTCGAGACGCAGTTGATGCGGATTTGGTATCCGATTACGGTTTCGACGCAATCTTTTTACATCAAGCGCGACGTTTACCGATTTTTGCGTAAAACGGCGGATGATGCCGACGCGGAAATTGATTTTAAGGTTCACGATTTCGGTTCGCGCGGCGTGTCTTCGCAGGAAACGGCGGCGATTGGCGGCGCGGCGCATCTGGTTAATTTTCTCGGTTCAGATACGATGGCGGCTCTGCTACTGCACCGCGAATTTTATCACGCGCCGATGGCGGGATTTTCGATTCCGGCGGCGGAACATTCGACGATTACGAGTTGGGGACGCGACAACGAGATCGAAGCATATCGCAATATGCTGAAGCATTTCGCCAAGCCAAACTCAACGGTGGCAATAGTTTCCGATTCGTGGAACATTTACCACGCGGTCGAAAAAATCTGGGGCGAACAGCTCAAACAGGAAGTCGTAGATTCGGGCGCGACGATTGTGATTCGTCCCGATTCGGGCGAACCGATTGAAGTCGTCTCGAAAGTCGCCGCGATTTTAGCGGAAAAATTCGGCACGACGACGAATTCAAAAGGCTTCAAAGTTTTGAAAAACGTGCGAATCATTCAGGGCGATGGCGTGAACCAGGAATCAATTCGCGCGATTTTGGAACGATTGAAAACAGAAGGCTTCAGCGCATCAAACATCGCGTTCGGCATCGGTGGTTCACTGCTGCAAAAAATCAGCCGCGACACTTTGAAATTCGCTTATAAATGTTCGGCAATCGTCACCGACGGCGAATGGCGCGATGTTTACAAACAGCCGATCACCGACGCGGGCAAAAACTCGAAACGCGGGCGATTGGATTTGATTTTGAAACATGGAAATTATGAAACCGTCAAACTCGAAGCGGACGAAGAAATTTCCGCCGAAAATTCTGCGCTGCGAATCGTTTATGAAAACAGCGAAATGCTGATTGACGATAATTTGGAAGCGATCAGAAAACGGGCAAAATAACCGAAAGTACCGCAGTCGGAACGACTGCGGTACTTTCCAATCGGGACGACTGCGTTACTCCTCGATGTTTAAGCGTCCGGTTAAACTGGCGATAACGGTCGTCAGTTCGTCAGGTTCGACGGGTTTTGAAACGTGGCTTTGAAAACCGCTCGAAAGCGCGCGCATTCGGTCTTGAGCGCGGGTGAAAGCGGTCAGCGCGATTGCCGGAATGTTGCGGTGCTGTTCATCGGGCAGTGTGCGGACTTTGCGAATTAAAGAATAACCGTCTTCATCCGGCATTCCAATATCGGAAACCATCACATCGGGACTTTTTTCTTCGATTTCTTCGAGTGCGCGTTTGGCAGAATCCGCGCTGATGACGGTTGCGCCTTGAAAAGTTAAAGACTGCACGAGTAGTTGGCGCGTGTCTTCTTCATCGTCAACTACTAAAATCAAAAGTCCGTCCAGTTTTATTTCCAACGAAATTTCTGAAGCCGACAATCTCTTTGCCGTTTCGGATTCTTCATCCGCGCTCGGCGAAGTTATCAGCGGAAGTTTGACAGTGAAAGTCGAGCCTGTGCCTTCGCCTTCGCTGAAAACGTCAACCGTTCCGCCGTGCATTTCGGTAATATGACGCACAATCGCCAAACCGAGTCCGAGTCCGCCGAATTTTCTGATGCTCGAAGCGTCGGCTTGCCGGAAACGGTCGAAAACGTGCGGCAGAAATTCTTCTTTAATTCCAACGCCCGTGTCTTTTACGCGCAGTTCGACAAAATCGTTATCGCGCTCGATTTCTAAAGTTACTCTGCCGTCGTTCGGCGTAAATTTTATCGCGTTTGAAAGCAAATTCCAGATGACTTGCTGCAAGCGATTTGGATCGCCGGAAATATGGCTGATATCAATATCTTCCTTTATTTCCAGCTTAATTCCTTTGGCTTCCGCCGCCGGACGGACGGTTTCGAGTGCCGATTCGACCAGATTTATCGGTTTGATCGTCATCACTTCCAGACGAAGTTTGCCGGAAATTATTCTCGATACGTCGAGTAAATCTTCAATCAAACGATTTTGCGATTCGGCGTTGCGGACGATGGTGTTGATGGCTTTTGCCGTCGTCGTTTCGTCGAGATTTCCTTTTTCAAGCAGTTTTCCCCAACCGAGAATTGAATTGAGCGGCGCACGAAGTTCGTGCGAAACGGTGGCGAGAAATTCGTCGCGCATCCGGTTGGCGATTTCCGCGTCTTTGCGGGCAGCCTGTTCGTTTTTAAGCAATTTTTCGCGTTCGCGTTCGGCTTCGCGCCGTTCGCTGATGTCGCGTGAAGTTGCCACGAGACGGCTCGGTTTTCCTTCGGAATCATAAATCGGCGAAATCGAAACGTCCCAGTATTTATTTTTTCCGGTCGCAGTTGTGCAAAAGCCTTCAAAGTGCGTAGTTTGTCCTTTGAGAGCCGTTTGCATCACCTGATAAGGCTGTTCGCCGTCATTTTCTTCCCATAAATCCAGCCACTGTTTTCCGATAATTTCCGAATAATCGTCAATTTCGAGCAGTTTCAAACCGTTCGCATTGATCGAATGAAACGTCCCGTCGAGTTCCAAAACCTGCACGCAGTCGGGACTGTTTTCAAAAATACTGCGGTTAAACTGTTCGCTGTTTTTTAATTCCTGTTCGGCTTTTTTGCGTCCGCTGATGTCAATGTGGGAAATGACTGCGCCGCCGTCCGCGCCGCGCATCGCGCTGACCTGCATCAAAAACCAGCGTTCTTCCTGCGGCGAATAACACGGATATTCGATCGCAAAATTAGCTAAATCGCCGCTTAAAACCGCCTTCAAATTCTCCGGGATTTCTTTTGTGTTTCTTTCAAAAGCGTTTGGCATTTCACAAACCTTCAGATAATTTTGACCGACTCCGGTCGAAACGATTTGTTCTTCGACACAATTGGATTTGGCAAAATTTTCCCACGCTTCGTTGACCGCAACGATGTTTCCGTTTTTGTCAACGACGGCGATGTGCGCCGACAGCGAATCGAGAATTGCGCGGTTGAAATGTCCTTTTTCGAGCAAAACGGATTCATATTCCTTGTTCTCGGTGATGTCGCTGCAATGTCCGACGATATTGACTATTTCGCCGTTTTCATCAAACTGCGGCTGCCCGATACAGTGATTCCAGCGCATCGAACCGTCGGGCATTTTGACGCGAAATTTAGCGTTGAAATGGGCGCGTTCGGCGAGCGATTTTTGAAATAATTCTTCGATTTGCGGATGATCTTCTTCGTAAATCCGGCTGAAAACTTTTTCGTGCGAACCGTCAAAATCATTCGCGCCGAAGCCGAAAAGCGTCAAACTTCGCTCGTCTATTTCCGCTTTGTTATTTTTCGGGTCAAGCGTCCACGTTCCAAGATTTCCGGCTTCGAGCGCGGTGCGGCGGCGATTTTCGGCTTGTTCGCGCTGTCTTATTTGTTCTTTTAACTCTTCATTTTTTGCCGAAATTTCACTCGTCCTTTCCTCGACTCTTTTTTCCAAACCCTTATTTGAATCACGAATTTTATTTTCCGCCCGCCGCCGTTTGCCGACTTCTCTGAAAATTGCAGAATTCGCCAAACCGAGCGATAAAATACCGGCGAAACTTCCAAGCAAAAGCATTGTCTGAGTCGTTTTAACGCTTCCGTCCAAATCTCCTTCGCGCTCAATCAAGAGATTTTTTTCAGTGTTTTTCATCTCGCCGATCAACGAACGAATTTCGTTCATCAAATCTCTGCCGCGATTTTTGGCTAATTGATTTCTGACCGATTCAATATCCTGCGTCCGGCGCAGTTCGACGCTCCGTTTCAGTAAATCATATTTTTCATTGATTAAACTTTCAACACTATTGACTCTTTCCGTTTGTTGAGGATTATCGGCAACCAAAAGACGCAGTTGCGACAAAGTGCCGTTTATATTCCGTCCGGTTTGTATGTAAGGTTCCAAATAAGAATCGTCGCCCGTAATAAGAAACCCGTGTCCGGCAGTTTCGGCGTTTACTATCGAAACCATCGTTTCATCCAATTGCAAAAGTACGTCTTGGGTATGTTTTTCCCATTTCAACGCCGTATTTAGTGAATTTACACTCTGATAAGCGAAAATTCCGATCACTGCAAGCAGTATTAAACCAAAAATAAAAGCCAGTTGTATTTGTCTTTCAAGAGCGAGTTTCATAAATTTCACCAAAAATAAAAATAATTATACGTCAGTTGCCTAATTTGAAACTACGTTCATTAAAACGTAAATTAGCAGCATTTCACAAGCAGCGTAATTTGCAATGTGTTCTCGGTCTTGATTTTACCAAATAAAGTCTGATAAATTCGTCGCATCTAAAAAGTTGTTTACGGCGAATTAAAAAGCAGAGGAAAACTAGAAAATGACTTTTGAAACGAACAGAGACGTTCTTGATTGGTATGAAAAACAGCCGCGAACCTCGACCAAAGAATTTATCAGCCGCATTAAATGGAACGAGGTGGATTGATAAAACGTCACGCGCCGCGTCCAAACACTTCCCGGGTTCGACGGTTTAACCAAAGTCAACGACAAAATCAGTGAAATCGTTTCAAGAAAAACTTTGATTGCAGAGTGATAATCCGAATTTTCTCGACTCAAAAAATTAATGGAAATTACTTCTCTCAATGAGAAAAATTTAATCGCGGCGTGTCAAATATTGGCAGAGCGGGATAAGGATTTGGCTTTTATTTTTCAAACTTACGGCAAACCGCCGCTGTGGGCGCGTCAGCCGAATTTTTCGACGCTCATTCATATTATTCTCGAACAACAGGTTTCGCTCGCTTCAGCGCTTTCGGCGTTTAATAAATTACAGGAAAAACTCGGTGCGATTACGCCCGAAGGCGTTTTGTCGCTGACCGACGCGGAAATGAAAGCGACTTATTTTTCGCGGCAGAAAACCGTTTATGCGCGGGATTTGGCGAATGCCGTTTCAAGCGGAAGTTTGAATTTATTAAAACTAGAAAAAATGTCCGACGCAGATGTCAAAACCGAGCTTAAAAAAATCAAAGGAATCGGTGAATGGACTTCGGATATTTATCTTTTGATGGCGTTGCTGCGCCCGGATGTTATGCCGAAAGGCGATTTGGCTCTGCACGTCGCTTGGCAAAAACTTAAAAATCTCGAACGCCGACCGAGTTCCGAAGAATTTCTGCAAATCGCGGAAAAATGGCAGCCGCTGCGTTCGGTTGCGGCGCGGCTTTTGTGGCATTTCTATTTGAGCGCGGGGAAAAATTCTGTGATAAATTCAAAGTGATGCTAGAAAAAGAACTCGAAGTCGCCGTCGAATTGGCGAAAAAATCCGGCGCGGCGATTATGAAATTTTACGAATCGGGCGTTGAAACGGAAGAAAAAATCGGCGCGGACAGTTTTTCTGAACCCGTCACGATTGCCGACCGAACGGCGAGTAAATTAATTGTTGAAAATTTGGCTGCTGAATTTCCCGATGATGGAATTTTATCCGAAGAAGAATTTGACGATCAGCAGAGACTCGGCAAAAAGCGCGTGTGGATCATTGATCCGCTCGACGGAACAAGCGGTTTTGTCGAGAAAAACGGAGATTTTGCCGTTCAAATCGGTTTAGCCGAATACGGCGTGAGCATTTTGGGCGTGGTTTTTTTGCCGTTTGAAAATGTTTTGTATTTTGCGATTTACGGAGGCGGCGCGTTTATGATTGAAAAAGACGAACAGCCGAAGCGTCTGCAAGTTTCCGAAAAAAGAGATTTCGGCAAAATGCTGCTGGCTTCGAGCCGTAATCATCGAAGTCCGCGAATGAACAAAATTGTCAGCAAATTCGGCTTGAAAAGGGAAGTTCAGCGCGGTTCGGTCGGTTTGAAAATTGGTTTAATCGCGCGTCAAATCGCCGATTTGTACATTCATCTTTCGCCGCGCACCAAACATTGGGACACTTGCGCGCCCGAAATTATTCTGCGCGAAGCGGGCGGCGAAATGACCGATTTGTTCGGCGCGAAAATAATTTACAACACGCCCGACGTGCAAAATTACAACGGCGTTTTAGCGAGTAACGGAATTTCACACGATTCGGCAGTAAAAAATCTCCAACCGCTGTTGACCGAATTCGGCAGAGTTCACGTAAAGTCGGCTGCAAAAATCTGATCGGATCAAAAATTATTCGCCCGTTTCAAAATAGAGATCGTAATGATTTGCACATTTCGGATTAAAACGATTTTCGCATTTCGGACAGAGCGAATCGCAGTTCATATATTCCGAAATCATCAGTTGATGTCCGCAATTTCCGCACAAAACCGCTTTTTTATCTCTTTCATTAATTGACCAAACTTCCGGCGAATGATCGGTATTTTCGGCGTGGCATTGATAACACGGAAACCATTTTTCGCAACATTTGAATTTGATGGCGATGATGTCAATTTCGTTGTGGTAATGAGCGCATCTTGTTTGCGCGTCAACATTTGTGCCGATGACTTCCGAATTGTGAATCGTCATATAGTTTGAAATTTCAATATCTCGCAAGGTCAATGGTAAATGTTAAACGGTAAATGTTAAAATGTTCTTATGAAGTTTTTACATATTTCCGACGTACATCTCGGCTGCACGCGTTATCAGTTAAATGAATCGCCGCGTGATTTTTTTGATGCGTGGATTGACGTTCTGAAAAAATACGCGATTGGCGAAAAGGTGGATTTTGTCATAATGTGCGGCGATTTTTTCCACAAACGCAACGTGCCGCCGGAAACGATGAATTACGCTTTTGCCGGACTCAGTTTGCTGAAAGATGCCGGAATTCCGGTCGTTTCGATTGAGGGAAATCACGATCAAAAACACAAAGACAACGATTACAGTTGGCTACGTTCGCTGGCAAATTGGAATTTACTTTATTTGGTCGAACCAAAAAATATTGACGGCAAAATGATTTACGAGCCGTGGGATACGGAATACGGCAAAGGCGGATTTGTTGACATCGGACGGGCGCGGATTTTCGGTTCGGATTGGTACGGCGCGTCGGCGAATTGGGCGATTCCGATGCTGACCGAAGGAATTAAGGAAAACCGGCGCGAAGACGCGTTCAATATTTTGCTGCTGCACACCGACGTTGAGGGACATCAAACGCATCCGATTCCGGCGTTGACGATTGTTAATCTCAATGAATTAAAATCCGTCACCGATTACGTCGGACTCGGACACACGCACAAGGCTTATGAAATTGATAATTGGGCGTTTAATCCCGGTTCGCTCGAAGTAACAAGTATTGACGAATTCCGCGAAACGCGCGGCGCGTGGCTCGTCGAAGTTGATGAAAACAATCAAGTTACGGCGCAGCACGTAACCGATTATCGCCAGCGTTCGTTTCAGCGTTTGGGTTACGACGTTTCCAAATGCGCCGAAGCGAAGGAAGTGACCAACGGCGTTTTGAATGAGGTTAGAAACAAAGCACGCGCCGCTGAAGAAAATCAGCCGCAGCCGATTATCGAAATCACTCTGCGCGGTTATCTCGGTTTTCCGAACTCGAATCTCGAACTCAGCAAAATCCGCGAAGAAGCGCAAAAATTGACCGACGCGCTGCATATTCGCCTGAAAAACAACACTGCGCCGGTCGAATACGCGGTCGCGGCGGATGTCGGCGAAGACGTTTCGCGCGAAAAACTCGAACGGCGCGTCGTCGAAGATTTGATTGGTCGGGATAATCGCTACAAAGCACGCGTCGAAGATATTTCCGATGCCGTTATCGGCGCAAAACGTATGGCTTTGAGCGATGATTCGCCCGATAAAATCGCCGACTTTATCGCATTAAAGTTAGCATAAGATAACGTATGAAAAAGTTCTTTGCACAAATTTTTCTTCTGTTTTTATGCTGTAATTTTGCTTTTGCCGAAAGCGGCGTAACAGCTTTTTCTGTTTTGAAAAAAAACTATCCGGCTGTAAATTGGAATCTTAAAAGTCAGATAAAAGGGAATTTTGATTATGACGGCGTAACCGATTATGCTTTGAGAGGCAGAAAAGGCAAAAAATTTGTTGTCGGAATTGTTAAAGGCTTGGTAACGGAAAAATCAAAACATTGGACACTTGAATTTGGTGAAGATGCCGGTGATCAAGGCGGACTTTGTTCGGTCAAATCCGCTGTCATCGCTATTGATGATATTGACAAAAACTATGTGAGGTTTGCCGTTGATTATTTAAAGCCTGATTTTGCAAAAAGACTCCAAAGTGTTCCGAAAAACAGTAAAGGCATTACTATTTCAGATAGAATGTGCGATTCGTTCCAAATTTTCCGGGATAAAAAAATAAAACAATTTATCTGGTGGCAAATTTAAATTTTAGAAAGCAAATTAAATAAATGTCCGAAAACTTAGAAAAAATTTCCGGTATCAAACATCTGCCGATTTTCCCGCTGCCGCTCGTGCTGTTGCCGAACGAACTTTTGCCGCTGCATATTTTTGAGCCGCGTTACCGAAAGATGCTCGAAGATGTCGCACTCGAAAAAAATATGTTCGGCGTGTCGTATTTTGAACCGCAGGAAACATTTATCGAAAAACCGCTGTCTGGAACAGTCGGCTGTGTCGCCGAGGTGCGCGAAGTGCAGACGATGGCGGACGGACGCTCGAATATTCTGACCATCGGTGTTGTTCGTTACCGGTTGATTGATTATGTCGAAGCGGGCGAACCTTATTTGGTCGGCGATCTGGAATTTTTTGAAGATGACGAAGAAGACGAAAATCTGCTTAATCCGCTGGCTGACGAAGTTTATACGCTTTTTCGGCGCGTCGCCAAAGCCGCGCACAAACTCAGCGGCGGACGCGGCGTTTTTCCCGATGTTCCGCAAACCGAACCGCAATCGCTTTCTTTTCTCGTTACTGCGGCGTTTAATCTCGAACCGAATTTGAAATATCAATTGCTCGAAATGCGTTCAACAATCGAACGATTGACTCGTTTGCGCGAGATTTTGCGGCAAACTGTCGGCAAGATGGAAGAAAGCGCGGAAATCCATAAAATTGCCGCAACAAACGGACACAGCAAGAAGAAACTCGACATTTAAAATACGGCTCAAATTTAAACTTGTCCGCAAAATGTGCATAATAATTCTTTAATGGAAAATTCTGATCAAAGAATTGTTCTCACAGGTTTTATGGGCGTTGGTAAGTCAACCGTCGCCAGATTTCTCAGCTATCTACTCAAATGTAAAACCGTTGACCTCGATTCGGTTATCGAAGCCGACGAACGCCGAAAAATCGCTGAAATCATTGAAGCCGAAGGAATTGCGCGATTTCGGAAAATCGAAACGGAAAGTCTGCAAAAGGTTTTGCGCGAAAGCGGTGCGGTGATTATTGCGCTCGGCGGCGGCGCGTGGACAATTGAAGAAAACCGCAATTTGATAAGACAAAATAATTTGATAACAATCTGGCTCGAATCCACTTTTGAACATTGCTGGCGCAACATTTCGCTGTCAAAGCGTATCCGCCCGCTCGCGCAGGACAAAACGCAGACGCGAAAACTTTTTGACGAAAGAAAAAATTCATATTGTCTGGCGGATTGGCATTTTATTATCAAACCCGAACTGACTTCGTTTGAAATTGCCAAACAAATTGCCGAAGATGTTTTTTCTATGAAACTCAACTGACATTTTGCGGGAAATGTTTTAGACTAATTTGACAAACCGTATGTAAGAGAGTAATTTTCTCAAAATGTAATAGAGAAAATCCGAAACGAAAGATTTTGACATAATAAAATCTTTATTATGTTCGGTTTGTATGAAACAATTTAATTAACTTAACAGTTTTCAGGAGGAAAATGAAAATTAAAATAATAGCAATTACAGGTTTGGCGGCAGTTTTGTTTTTAGGTGCTTGCAAAGGCGATGCTAACGTCAATGCAAATATGGCGAACAAAATGAACGCCAATATGATGAACAGTAATATGGCGACTCCGATGATGCCGACAAGCGATATGGCGGCTAAATCGGCGGTCGAAGCGGCACTTAAAGCGAAAGGTTTTAACGATGTGTCGGTTGACGCAACCAATACTGAAGTTACTCTGCGCGGTTCGGTGCCAAAAGATAAACTGAGCGAAGTAATGCAGATTGCCAGTGAAACCGGCAAAAGAAAAGTTAACAATCAACTGACTTTAAAATAGTTCAAGAAAAAGGAGGAAATAAAAAATGGCTGTAACAGAAAAATATCAATCGGTAATTGATTTGGCAAGACAACTCGGAGTTTCCGGTTTGGATGTGCGCGAAAGTGACGGAGTCTTGAAAATAGACGGCGTTGCCGGCAGCGCACAGGCAAAACAGCAGCTTTGGGACGAATATAATCGCATTGACCCGGAATATCGTTCGGGCGATTTGGTAATGAACATTTCCGCGCCGGAAGGCGACGCAAGTTCTTCAGGCTCAGGTTCATCGAGCGGCAGCGGAACTTATACAGTTCAATCCGGCGACACTTTGAGCAAAATTGGTTCGCGCCACGGCGTGAGCTGGCAGAAAATCTTTGAAGCCAACCGCGACAAACTCGATGATCCCGACAAAATTCAACCGGGACAGGAATTGACTATTCCTTCGGCATAAAATTTTATTGACTTTAATCGAAGCACTTTGGTATGTTTGCGTTCAGCAGACATTTCAAAGTGCTTTTTTCTTTTTAAGCGGAGGTTCTATGCGATTTATTGTAAATATCACTCTCCTTGTTCTATTTTGTTCTTCGATTGTTCTCAGTCAGGAACTAAACCGCGAACAAAAACTGCAAAAAATTGACGAGTTAAACAATCAAATAAAGATTTTGGAAGCGGATATTTTATTGCCTGCCAACAAAGATTTTCAGCAGGCGCAAAAAGGAGGATTTGGCGTTTTCAGACTTATGCCGAGAGAAAAGTATGATCATAAATTAACAATCAACGGTGGCGGCGCGTATTATTCCTTCACGAGAAAAAGTTCCGAATATGGACGCGGTTCCGATCTTGCTCTGGAACAAAACTATCTGAGCGTAGGTTTTGCAGGCGCGGATTACGGTTTTATTTACGATTTGGGAGAAATTCCTCTGGCGAATGTTTCCGCCAACACAATTGAAGCCGATTTTCTGTTTAATTATAAACCGCCAACGAACGAAACTGATGTTAGAAACGAAGCCGGAAAAGCATACAATTATAATGTTGACGGTTTGATTTATAAAAGCCGTGTCCCGGATGTTGTCGGGCATACATATATTTTACGTTCGATCAACTTTAACGATTGGGACATTCTCGTCGCATTAAAAATTTATCGTAAAGACGCAGATGGAAGTCTGATAATTTTCTGGAAACTACTTGAAAATTTTGAGAAGCCGACTTTTGAAAGAAATAATCAATAAATGATCAAAGCCTGTGTAAATTTACACAGGCTTTGTAATTTTCCAATTAAAAATTAAAGTTTTGGAACTGGCGGCGGCAGCGGCGGTTGAGGTGCTGAAGGCGGTTGAGGCGGTTTTACAGCAATTTTATCATTCCTGTTTTTCCACGCATCTTCAACCGTCGAACTGACTTGCGGCTCGTCTAATAATTTTCCGCCCTGCGCCATTCGCCAGCGTTCAAACCACGAAATTCCCGCTTTGCCGTAGAAATTTTCTGGTGTTTGATTAGCCGGATCGGAAAGTGCTTCTTCCATCGAAACGAATTTGTAGCCGCGTTTTTCGATCATTCCGAATAAATCGTCAAACGAATCGGCAACAAGACGGCTCGGCGTTAAAACCATCGTTTGCGCGATGTCGCGTCCGAACATTTCTTGTGAATACGCTTCGTAATAGTCAAACATTTTCGACATATATTCGATAAATTCGGCGCGAATTTTATCCGCCGCCGCGTCATCGCGGTTGAGTTTCGCCGCATTGTAGGCGAAAGAATACATCCATTCCTGATTGTCAATCGTATATTTGACCGGCGTTAAACCGCGCGACGCGAGCCACGCTTCAAAACGATTGCGCTCTTCCGCATTTTTTCCCGTATTCAGATACGGATAACTGAAATAGCGAAGCGGCAAATTCTTTTCCGCCAAAATCTCTTTAGCAACGACTTCATTTTTCTCGACTCCAGCGACATATTCGTCGTATAGAGTGTCGTAAAACCAAACGTGATTATAATTTCCGATGCCGATTTCAAATCCCTCGTCGCGCCACGAACGTAAAAGTTTCAGTTCAAGGGTACTAAGTTTTTCATTATCGGAAATCTTTGAGCCTTGCAGAAATCCGATTGCCGGAACTTTGTGGGTTGCCAATCTGTTCATTAATTGCATCATTGTTGCATCCGCCATCAATCGTTCAGCTTTCTTTCGTGTCCCTAAATCAACTTTTTCCGGTAAATTAAGCGGACTTGAATTTGCCGGGATCGAAACGAAACCGACAGCTATTTTTTTATCTTTCATTTTTGTTTGAGCATTGACAAAACTGTCTGTGTTGAATAAAAATACCGTTAGTAAAACTGCCGAGAGCAAAGCCAACGCCAACATCGCCGACCAAGCTGAATTGACGCGCTTTCTTTCGGTATTTTTTTGTAAAATTTTTGTTATTCTCTGCATCAGATTGCCTCCGTTTGCCGCCACCAAAACAGGCGGCTCGGTTATTTTCGCCGTTTGACGAATTTCCTCAAGATTTGCCAGTGCGCTGGCGTAAAAGATGTGCGAATTTTCCAGAATTTCCAAAACAGCTTCGTCCGCCGCAAACTCGCGTTCTGCGCGAATAACGGACGAAATCCACCACGCGCACGGATGATAGAAAAATAAAATTTCGATAAAACTTTGCGCGAGATTGACGAGCGCGTCATAACGCCGTATGTGAATGAGTTCGTGCGCGATAATCGTTTCCAATTGCTGCGGGCTGATTTGCAAGAAAACACTTGCCGGAACGAGAATTACAGGCATTAACCAACCGATAACAACCGGCGTTTCAATCAGATTAGATTGCAGAAATTTCACGGTTTGCGTAATTTCCAACTTTTTACAAAGCACGGCGAATTTTTCCAGCCATTCATTGTTCGGCGCAGAAACCTCGCACGTTTTGAATTTGTGAATCTGCCAAACACCGCCGATTAAACGCAGTGCAAAAAGCATCACGCCGAGAAACCACAAACCGACTAAAACTGGCAAAACGGCGGGAAGATTTTCGCTGAAAAGATTTCGCAGATTTTCGATTGAAATGGATGTTTTTTCGTCTGTTAATTCAACGATTGGCTTGTCGTTTTTACTGATTACCGGAAAATCTTTCGCAGACAGATATTCTTTGTTAATTTTTTTCGTGTAATCGGAATTTAATTTTTTAATTTGCAGATCATTTGCACTCGAATTGACCGCCAATTGAACAAAAGTAATAACCGATAAAGCACACGCCATACCGAGCGCGAAGACCGAAATAACATAGCGAATATTCGCCGAAAACGCGCGGAAAACTTTTAATAAAACAAATAAAATAAATGCGATTAAAGCAATTTGCCAAATTGAATGCAGAAGCGTCCAGCCGAGATTTTCGACGATTTTCGAGTTGATAAAATTTCCCCCATTCATTTGTTTTTCTTCTCCGCTTTTTTGATTAATTTGCGAATTTCCTTTAATTCTTCCGCGCTCGTCGGCTTTGTTTCCAAAACGTGCTGAACTAACTTTAACGCCGAACCGCGAAACGCTTTTTCAATCAAATCCGATATGAGATTTTTCTGCGTGTGTTCTTTTGTCTGTTTCGCTTTGTAAATGTGCGCTTTGTTTGTATCGTCGCGCTCGACCAGATTTTTTTCGGTCATAATTTGCAGCATTTTCAAAACTGTCGTGTAAGCTGCCGGCTTGCGCTCGTTCAAAATTTCGTGAACCTCGCGCACCGTCGCTTGTTTCAATTCCCAAAGTACATTGAGAATTTTAAGTTCGGACTTTGTCGGTTTATTTTGCATTTTTATGATCATCTACGAAAAGTTTAGTACAAATCATACTAAACTTTTCGTAGATGTCAATTAAAAGAGTAAATTTTTTTACATCGTAGTTTAAAACGAAAAAGCGAAGTGCTTTGAAACACTTCGCTCAATTTCTAACAAATATTTAATGACTAATTATTTTTCAGGTCTTTCATTCGCCTTCAAAACTCTTTTTCAAAAGCTGATTATTGTGATTTAGAAGTTATTAAATAAGCTTCTTTTACAAATATCCCATTAAAAGTATTATTTGAAAGTTTGACTGTTCCGTGTTCTACACCAATCATATTTAAATTTTTAACGAACGGATCAGTCGAAGGCAAAACTACTATTCGTGAAAGCATTAGTTGTTCATCCTCACTTAAATCTCTGGAAATTTTTGACGCGAGTGTTTTTATCAGTGCTTTTTCATCTTTAATCCACTTGGCTGAAATAACTACATCCCAACTGCCAAAAGAATCTTCGCGTTCAATCAAGGCAAAAAGGGTAAAACTGCCCTTTTCGAAAGATGTTTCAACTTCAATTCCGCGAAGTTTTTCAGCTACTACCGACATCTGATTTTCTATAACACCAATCATAATTTTTTATTTCAACGTTTTGATAACCATTTCAGCGGATTCAATCATATCGGAGGCTTCTTTTGGATTTACTGTTCCGATAATCGAATATCTTTTTTCCGCATCCCATTTTACAACTATTGACCAGTCAGCAAGATAACCAATCTTTATCTTGCCTTCTTGACCGGATAATTTCAAGAGTAAATCCAAACTGTGAGTTTTGAAACTTTGCAATCCTTCAAATTCCTTTTTAGTTGAAGGAAATCCACTCCACTTCAGGATTTTGCAAATTTTGGTTTTTAATGTTAATTCAACTGCATAACCACAAAGATAAAATGCTCCGTCGAAACGCTTGGCTTGGTAAAGAATTTTGGCATCTTCGAGCCTTGCTGATGCAATCCTTTTTAACTCTTGAGTTGAAATCATTATTTTTTCGGTCTTTCATTCGCCTTCAAAACTCTTTTCCGCAGCCGAATCGCTTTCGGTGTGGCTTCGACGAGTTCGTCGTCGGCGATGAATTCCAATGCTTCTTCGAGCGATAAATCCTTGACGGGAACGAGGCGCATCGCTTCGTCGGTGGAAGTCGTTCGCATATTGGTCAGCTTTTTCTCTTTGACGGCGTTCACGTCCAAATCTACGGCGCGGGCGTTTTCGCCGATGAGCATTCCTTCATAAACTTTGGTTTGCGGATTGACGAAAAGTTTTCCGCGTTCCTGCAAAGCGTAAAGCGCGTATGTCGTCGTTTCGCCCATTCTGTCCGACACGAGTGAACCCGTGCCACGCCCTTTCATATCGCCCTGCCATTTGTCGAAACGCAGAAAAAGAGTGTTTAACAAACCAGTGCCTTTTGTTTCGGTCAAAAATTCGCCGCGAAAACCGATCAGACCGCGCGACGGAACTTCGTATTCAAGCCGAACTCTGCCCGTGCCGTTGTTAATCATTTTCGTCATCTGACCTTTTCTGCGTCCGAGTGCTTCCGTTACAACGCCGATAAATTCTTCGGGACAATCAACGACGACTTGTTCAATCGGCTCCATCAATTGACCGTTTTCGTCTTTTTTCGTGATGACTTCGGGTTTGGAAACCTGAACTTCGTAACCTTCGCGGCGCATCATTTCGATTAAAATTGCAAGCTGCAATTCGCCGCGCCCGGAAACTCTGAACTGATCGGGCGAATCGGTTTCGGCGACGCGCAGGGCAACATTTCCCAAAAGTTCCTTTTCGAGTCGTTCTTTGATTTGACGCGAGGTGACAAATTTGCCGTCAATGCCGGAAAACGGTGAATTATTCACGCCGAAAATCATCGAAATTGTCGGTTCGTCAACATTGATGACGGGCAGCGGTTTCGGATTATCAATTAAAGTAATTGTTTCGCCGATATTGATGTCTTCAAAACCGGCGAGGGCGACAATTTCGCCGACACCGGCTTTTTCAACCGGTTCGCGTTTCATTCCTTCAAAAACATAAAGTTCCTTGACGCGCGTTTTCTGCGTTGAGCCATCGCGTTTAGAAACCATCACTTCCTGATTTTTGGTAATCTCGCCCGAATATATTCTGCCGATTCCCAATCTTCCGACAAAAGCATTGTATTCAATATTGGCGACGAGCAATTGCAGAGAATCGTCGCGCAGAGCGTGCGGCGCGGGAATCGTTTCGATGATTTGATCGAACAGCGGTTTCAGATTTTTCGATTCTTCTTCCAGAGTTTTCTTAGCGATTCCGTCGCGCGAAATTGAATACAGCACCGGAAAATCAATCTGCTTGTCGTCCGCGCCCAAATCAATAAAAAGATCGTAGATTTCGTCTAAAACTTCTTCGGGACGCGAATCCTGGCGGTCAATTTTATTAACGAGCGCGATTGCCGGAAGTCCGAGTTCGAGAGCTTTACGAAGCACAAAACGGGTTTGCGGCAGACAGCCTTCCGCCGCGTCAACTAATAAAACGATGCCGTCAACCATTTTCAAAACGCGCTCGACTTCGCCACCGAAATCGGCGTGACCGGGTGTGTCTAAAATATTGATTTTATAATCGCCGTAATGCACAGAAGCGTTTTTCGCCATAATCGTAATGCCGCGCTCGCGCTCCAAATCCATCGAATCCATCACGCGGTCGGCAACGGCTTCGTTGTCGCGGAACGTGCCTGATTGTTTGAGCATCGCGTCAACCAAAGTCGTTTTGCCGTGGTCAACGTGCGCGATGATAGCGATGTTTCTGATATTTTCTTTGTTAATCATAGTGTAAATAGTGAATTTAAAATAAACGAGAATAATGCCTGATTAAAGAGGATTTTGCAAACTGAAAATAAAAAGACCGGGCGAAAACGCCCGGTCTCGGTTAAATTAAATTTGTAATCGCGCCGATTTAATTAGCTGACGCGTTTTTCGAGTTGTAAATTGTTTTCCACGCTGAAAACTCCGAAAATTTCCTTGGCGGCAATGCCCGCCAGATTTTTATCGGTTTCATCCGACACGATGCCTTCGAGCGAAACGTGACCGTTATTAACGATGATTCGAATCGCGGGGTTTGTGCCGAGCAAATAGCGGTAAAGACTGCCCTGATCGGCAATCGCCCGATAAGTTCGCATACGGATGCGATCATCCATCGGCGAAAGCGGTAAAACTTTGATATTATTGACGACGTTAGTCACTCCGTCAACATCTTTAACCGATGCTTCCGCATCGCTTTTTGTTGTTGGACGAACGACATAACCGTTTAAGGTTACGGTATCACCGTTAAGCTGATAGCCGATGGCATCAAAAACGCCATAATATGGCAGCGAAAGAATTTCCTTACGAATACTCCGTTCGGTTTTCGTATTGGCAACGCTTGCCATTCCTGTCATTTGCGCGAAAACCGTCGTGCCGGAAAATAAAAGTATACAAAAAACAAACGTCGAAAATAGAAATATTTTTTTCAACATATTCTCCCTCCTTGAATAAATTAACCAAATACCCGATTAAAAAGTTAGGGTCAAGACTAGATAAGAATTTATGTATAATAGTTAAATCCAGTTATGACAGTAACATACAAGCAATTTGTTCGCGCCAAGATTTCTAAGGCTAAATTTCGTCAAATCTTGCGCTCTTTTGCGCTTGATTTGACCG
>JBBSIE010000028.1:0-37703 GCA_038232235.1 Pyrinomonadales bacterium
GCCAAGCCTTTAAACAAATTCAGGAAGAAATGCGCTCGCAGTATTTGATCGCTTACGAACCTTCGAACCAAAAACGCGACGGTTCATATCGCAAAATCGAAATTCAAACGACCAATCCCGAATTAGCCAAACAAAAGGTTATGCTGACACACCGGCAAGGCTACTTTGCGAAAAGCGAAGGGAAAAAATAAGTCCAATGTCCAATGTCCAATGTCCAAGGTTATTTTCGACTTAAAATTTTGGACTTTGGACTTTGGACTCTTTCTTTACTCAAACTGCTTTTTAAATTCCTCAAAAGATTCGCGGAAAAGATTAAATTCATTTCGCAAATTTTCCAATTCTTGTTCGAGTTTCTCGATTCGTTCGCCGCCCGCTTGTTTTCCGGCTGAAGAAATATTTTCCTTCGCGTAAGATTCGACATCAATCTCGCCCGACAAAAGATGGGCGAAACGCACTTCTTTTTGTCCGGGCAAACGCTCTAATTTAATAACCAGTGGTTCTTCGCGCCGCACTAAATCATCGAGCGTTTTGTTGACTTCTCCGAGACCGGAAAACTCATAAAGACGGCTCGTTCGTTCGCGCAGCTCGCCCAAAGTTTGTGCGCCGCGCAGCATCAAAACGCACAAAATCGCCGTTTCCGAAGGTTCGAGTTCCAGAACGTCGGGCAGAATATGTTTGTATTTCGGAACACGCGACGTGCTGCCGTAAAAAACATAAACGATATTTTTGTCGCGCAAAATGTCCAACGCTTTCTGCACGGTTTCTTCATCAAAAGAAACGACCGGATCGCGGTTGGACTTTTGATTGCACGCGGCGATTAATGAATTTAATGTCAGCGGATAATATTCGGGCGTAGTCAGTTGTTTTTCAATCAGTGCGCCGACGACTCGCGCTTCAACTTCAGTTAATTTTTCAGTCATATACGATTAACAGCTTAATACATTTTCGCGTTCGTGTTTAGTGCTTTACAATAAAAAGTGTGAAGATTTTAGTGGCTCGTCAACCGGAAGAAATAGAATTCGCCTTTGAAAAACTGTCTAATTCAAAGGAAATCGGCTGCGATACGGAAACGAGCGGTCTGAGTGCGCGAACGAGCCGGATTTTTTCCGTGCAGTTTTCCGACGGCGATTTTAATGTTTTGATTCCATTAAGCGAAGGCGTTCCGCTTGGGAAATTGCGGGAAATTTTGGCAAATCCAAACATCGTTAAAATTTTCCACAATGCTAAATTTGACCTTGAATTTCTGCGGGCGATTTCAACCAACGTCGAAAACGTCTTCTGCACGATGATTGCCGAAAAACTTTTGACCAAAGGCGCGGGACAATCGGCGAGTTTAGCCGAAACGCTTTACCGATATTTCGCCGTTGATCTGGAAAAATCGCATCGAAGCGCATTTAACAGAAACTGGAACGGTATTTGGACGGACGAATTAGTTCATTACGCGCTTTCGGATGTCATTTATTTGCCGCGTTTGATGCGCGAACAAACAGCGTGGCTCGGACGTTTGGGTTTGAATGAAGATTTTCAAAAACAGATAAACAAATTGTCCGGCAATTTTCAATTTGGAAAATGAAAAATCTGCATCTCGTCATCAGGAAAAAATTCCGCCTTCTGCAAATTTACAATAACGAACAATTAATTAAAACATATAAAGTCGCGCTCGGTTTCGCGCCGAAAGAAGATAAAGAAATCGAAGGCGACGGCAAAATGCCTGAAGGCGAATTTTATATTTTCACGAAAAACGAGAACAGCAAGTTTTATCTTTCGCTCGGCATAAGTTATCCGAACATTGAAGATGCGAAGCGCGGTTTGGAGAAAGAAATTATTACGCCGAAAGAATACGACGCGATCGTCGAAGCGATTCGACAAAACAAAATGCCGCCGCAAAAGACAAAACTCGGCGGCGAGATTTACATTCACGGCAACGGCAGTTCATCCGACTGGACACACGGCTGTATTGCGCTTAAGGACGAAGAAATAAAAGAGATTTTTGATGAAATCCCCATCGGAACAAAGGTTAAAATTTTGCCGTAAATTTCATATTGCATTTTGACTTGACGAAAAACAATTTGCATAGAACACTCGAAAAAAAGTAAAATTTCAAAATGCGAAACCAAAACCTTGAATTTTGAAGTAACAGAGAGAAATATTTGCCATTGAAGAAAGTAAACTGAAAAACGTCAAAGCTCACGGTAAAGCAGGCAAACCGGCAAAATTAAAAAGTGGAACCAATTAAACACATCGAAGATCACTTGGAGCGCGGCGATGCCGATTATGTTCAATTCCTCAAACTTCAAGAAGTGAGGGAAAGAAAAAGATTGATCCAAATGGTTATTAAAATGAATGTCGCAATTTTCTCTATTCTTTGCGCTGTGTATGCTATTTATATGCAGTTTTGAAAAATAAACAAATCTATGAATTTACAATGCCCTCAATGCAAAATAGTCAATGCGCCGGATGCCAAGTTTTGTAAAGGCTGCGGCGTGGCTTTTCCTGTTGTTCAATATAATGGCGTATCCAAAACCAGAGACAGAATTGTTATTGCTATATTTGGTTTGATAGTCGTTACGGCTTTTATCTACGCTCAAAACTTTAAGAACCAAAACAGACAGCCCGAACCGCAAGTTCTAACAGCAGATACAACAACACCTTATCCGACACCTTACAAATTTGCCGATGTCGGCATTGAATGGGAAGACTTATATAATTTGTGCGGGAAACCAGATGATGTCAGTAGCTTTGAGTCTTCCAGAGGCGCGTCCTACACACTTCGCTACGAGTATTCAGAAAAAAGAAGAAATCAAAAATGCTGGGGAATTTTCACCGTCAGAGATAACAAGGTTGAATCGATTTATCGAAATTAACCGGCGACGAGGATTATCAAAGGCTGTCGAAAGATTTTCCCGAAGATGAGTAAAAGTTTTCGCGTTTGAGTAAGCAGATGCGAAAAACCGGCGCGGTTAAAAATTAATTTCTCTTGCGAGGAGATTGAGATTTTTTGACAAAGCCGCGCCGATCAAATTTAATTGGTAAAATAAAAAAGCCTCTGGTTCTGAACAACCAAAGGCTCGATCTTTGAAAACTAAATAACCTAATGCAAAAGCAGTCTAGCAGTTTCGGTTTGCAATTTCAAAGGACTGTATCTGATAATGTATCTATTATGTGCTAATATAGAGTGATACACAGTTAAAATGTTATTGATAAATTATCTGTATATCACAGTATAACATTCAGTCAAATATAAGGAAGTAAAAGAATTATGCCATATCCAGAAATAATGATACACGGAATGCGTCAAGAGTTGGCGCAGCTTGGAATTGAAGAAACAAAAACGCCGGAAGCGGTAAAAGAAGCGGTTGAAAATACGGACGGAACTGTAATGGTCATCGTTAATTCGGTTTGCGGATGCGCGGCGGGCGGAGTTCGTCCGGGAATTGCGATGGCTTTGCAGAACGAAGCCAAACCGGACAAAGCGATTACGGTTTTTGCCGGCGCGGACATTGACGCAACCGATGTGGCGCGTGATTATTTTACGGGTTATTCGCCTTCATCGCCGGCAATCGGGATTTTGAAAGACGGAAAACTCGTGCAGATGTTCGAGCGCAAAGACCTCGAAGGTCGCCATCCGCAGCAAATCGCACAGGCTTTAGTTTCTGCATTTAATGAAACTTGTGCAAAAACCGAAGCTGCGAATAATTAGTTAAAATTTAGCTGGAAATTTGAGAAAAGCATCCGTCTTAATCCGGCGGATGCTTTTTCTTGTAAAGAATTGTTGCTTTTAGTGAGAATAAATTTGTACAATCACCTTTAATTTGAAAATCTATTTAATCGGCGGCGTTTGCGGCGGACGAATCCCCGTAAATTGCGCCGAAGCGATTTTCCACGCGCCGTTTTCCCTGCGGCAGACGTAAGTTGTGCGAATGCTGCGCGGCGGCAGAGTTTTTCCTTCGCTCGTAATTGAATAGTTCAGCCGCGCGATGACGACGGCGAACTTGCCGTAACTGCGAATCGAAAAATCCGACACTTCATTTGTCGCCGTCATTTTATCTGCGGGCGGCTTCATTTCGGGTTTGTAAAATCCGAGAAGTTTGTCGCGCGTATCAAATTCGCCGAGCGGCGAAATTTCGATATAATCGGACGCTAAAATTTTATCGAGCGCGTCCGGCTGAAAATTCGATAAAAACTTGCCCGCGCCTGTTTCGCGTTTATCGCCAGAGCGCGTTTGAATTCACGTTCGGCTTCGAGCGGATAATTTGTCTGCTCGTAGGCTTGTCCGAATAAAATATGCAGTTCGGGATTTTCGTTCTTAAAAGCCGTCTGCATTTCTTCAAAAAGAAGTTTGGCGCGTTCCGGTTGTTTCAGATACAAATAAGTCAAACCGAGTGCGCGGGCGGCATCGAAATCGGGCGCGAGAACCAGAACTTTTTCGAGTTCGGGACGCGCCGCTTCGTAGTCTTCTTTGGTAAAAAAAATATTGCCTAAAATGTAATGTGCGTAAGCCTTGTCGGGATCGAGATTAACTGCATCCCGCGCTTCTTCCAAAGCCTTTTCAGGCTCGTTCAACTGCAAATAAGCGACGGCTAAATCTAATCTAATTCGGGCATTGTCGGCATACGATTTTGATTCCGAAAGTCTTTTTACGGCATCCTGAAATTTTCCTTCTTCGACGGCAATGTTGCCGGATTTTTGCAAACCGATGGCGATTATTGCGCGGTTCTCAACTGCCGCATTCACCAAATTGCCGGAAATTTGATAAGTTTCCGCCGCGCTTAAATGTTTTTCCAAATCCTCTTTTTGATTTTGTTGAGCGGGTTTTGCAGACGGTTTTTGAGCGTAAAAATTTAATGAAAAGAAAAGTAAGAATAGAACCGATACCTTTGCGATCATAATTACGTAAAACTGCTCTTAAAATGTATAAAAGTGAGAAAATTATAACTGATTATTGATACTTTGTTGTATGACCTAACAAAAGTTAATATGAATTTAACAGATTGTCAAGATAATTTTTCAAATTTGGAAAATAAATTATTGAAAAAGCAAGTTCGAGCTGTTATAAATCTTTCGTCCCAAAGTATTTTGAATTTAATTTGAACCGAATAAAACACATTTCAGAAGGAGTTAATTTATGAAACGAACAACTTTTCCGCTAACCGCTTTGCTCGTCTTTTTCATTCTTATCTCACCGTTTTCGGCAAAGATATTTGCTCAAAAATCTTCTTTTGTAGCTGTCAAAAATCACCAATTTTTGGCGGACGGCAAACCGTATTATTATATCGGCACAAATTATTGGTATGGCGGACTTTTGGGTTTAGAAAAAGATAAGCGGAAAGGCATTGACCGTCTGCGAAAAGAACTCGATTTTTTGAAGGCGAACGGCGTAACGAATCTGAGAATTTTGGGCGGCGCAGAAGGCGCGGGAATGATAAACGGCGTGATGCGGGTTGCGCCGCCGTTGCAGCCGGAACAGGGAAAGTTTGATGAAAACGTTTTCGACGGTTTGGATTTAGTTCTCGCGGAAATGGGCAAACGCGATATGAAAGCCGTCGTTTTCCTGAGCAATAATTGGGAATGGAGCGGCGGTTTTCAGCAGTATTTGATTTGGAACAATAAGGTTAAAGGCGACAAAAAAACCAGAAAATTAACGTGGGACGAACAGCGCGACATCGTGGCGCAATTTTATTCGTGCGAGCCGTGTAAGGAAAGTTACAACAAACAGGTTAATCTGATTCTCAATAGAAAAAATAAATACAACGGAAAAAAATACATTGACGAACCGGCGGTGATGGCGTGGGAACTCGGCAACGAACCGCGTCCGATGCGAGCCTTTGCCAATGAAGATTATAAAAAATGGATCGCCGGTGTCGCCGCGATGATAAAATCGAAAGACAAAAATCACCTCGTAACCATCGGACACGAAGGGCGAATGGGAACGGAAGATTTGAAACTTTACGAAGAAATCAACGCCGACAAAAATTTGGATTATTTGACAATTCACATTTGGGCGAAAAATTGGGGTTGGTTTGAAGGCGATAAGATTGCGGAAGGTTTTCCGAATGTCGTCGAAAAAGCGACGAGTTATCTTGATGAACATCTGAAAGTCGCGGAAAAGTTAAACAAACCGCTCGTCATCGAAGAATTCGGTCTGCCGCGTGATAAACAATCGTTTGATATAAATTCCTCGACATCTCTACGCGATAAATATTACAACACGATATTTTCGATTCTCGACAAGAGTGCGGAAACAAACGGTTATGTCGCCGGCGCAGCTTTTTGGGCGTTCGGCGGAACTTCGCGCCCGATTAAAAATCAAGTTTTCTGGAAAAAAGGCGATGATTATATGGGCGATCCGCCGATGGAAGAGCAGGGTTTGAATACAGTTTTCGATTCGGATAAAAGCACTTGGAAAGTGATAAATTTTTACAGCAAATCTTTGATTAAAGAGAAGAATTAGCCACGAACAGACACGAAAGAAAAGAATATTTAGCCGCGGATAAACGCGGATAAACACGGATTTTATTATTGATTTATCCGCGTTTTCCGCGAAAATCCGCGGCTAAAAAATCTTAATATAAAACGAAAATCTGGAATAGTCATTAAGTTTTCGAGTTGAGAATTTCCATCACCGAACTCAGCGACGAATAGACTTTTTGAAAAGCCTGATATTGATGATTCAAAATCCCGACGGATTTTTCATTCGGTTCAATTTGTTCGGCGACGTGAATCGTTTTCTCACACGCTTCATCAATCGTTTTCCACGCGTCCGCGCCGACTCCGGCGAGCAGTGCCGCGCCGTAAGCCGCCCCTTCTTCGGCTTCGACGATTTCGACTTTTTGCCCGTAGACATCGGCTTGAATCTGCCGCCACAGCGGAGAGGTCGCGCCGCCGCCGCCGAGTCTAATGTTTTCTATCGGAATGTTTAATTGCTTAAAAATTTCAATCGCGTCGCGCAGACTGAACGCGACACCTTCTAAAATTGCGCGAACGACATGCGCTTTTGTGTGGCTTGCCGTCAGACCGATTAACGAAGCGCGAACCGACGAATTAACGTGCGGCGTTCGTTCGCCCATTAAATACGGTGTCCAAATCAAACCGTCCGCGCCGACTGAGATTTTTTTCGCGCTTTCAACTAAATCGTCATAACTTTCGCCCGCCGCAAAATTATCTCTGAACCAGCGAAACGAAAGTCCGGCGGCTTGCGTAACGCCCGTAACGTGCCAGCGATTCGGGACGGCGTGGCAAAATGTGTGAATTCTGCCGCGTAAATCTATCGAAGGTTTGTCGGTAACGGCGAAAACTACGCCCGAAGTGCCGATTGTCGCGCTGACCGCGCCGACGCTGACAATTCCCATTCCGATTGCTCCGGCGGCGTTATCGCCTGCGCCCGCGACAACTTTTGTGCCTTCTTTTAGTCCCGTTTCAGCGGCACATCTCGCGGAAATCGTTCCCGTAATTTCCGCTGATTCGTAAAGTTTCGGCAACAAACTTTCGTTCATATCAACCGCCGCAAGCAATTCACTTGACCATTTTCGATTTTGCACATCGAGCAAAAGAGTTCCCGAAGCATCCGAAACATCCGTCGCTTTGTCGCCCGTCAGACGAAAGCGCAGATAATCTTTCGGCAACAAAACGGTGCGTGTTTTGTTCCAGATTTCCGGCTCGTTTTCGCGCACCCAGAGCATTTTTGTCAGAGTAAAATTCGGCAACGCCGGATTGCTGACGAGTTCGATCAGTTTTTCCGCGCCGATTCTTCCTGTCAGATCGCGGCATTGTTTTTCCGTCCGCTGATCGCACCAGATTATTGACGGACGCAAAACTTTGTCGGATTCGTCCAGGAAAACCGCGCCGTGCATCTGTCCCGAAAGTCCGATTGCGCCGATTTCCTCGGCTTTGATGTTTTCATCTTTTAAAATCCGCCGAATCGCTTCCGACGATGCTTTCCACCAGTCTTCCGCATTTTGTTCCGCCCAACCGATTTCGGGCGACGCAAACGCAATATGCTCAACAGTTGCAGAAGCTATGACTTCGCCATTCGCATTTATTAAAACGGCGCGTGAACCGCCCGTTCCGACATCTATTCCAAGAAAATTCATAATTTTTTTGACTTAGTTGCACGACTGAACAAAAGTATTATAGTATAAATTTCGATTCAATCAATCAGCAAATCATTCCAAAAGATAATTTTTTTAAGGCGCACACGCCGTCCAGAGTTTTCACCGTCGGCGCGCGGCAGACGCGCATTCGCGGAACGCATCAGGTTTTGGGTCCGAATATGGATTTGGCGCGTGAAGCGCGTTGGGGCAGAACGGAAGAAACATACGGCGAAGACCCGTATTTGACTTCGCGGATGGTTGTTTCGGTCGTCAAAGCGATTCAGGGAAACGCGACTTATGAAAATCCGAAAATTGACGATATGCACGTTATTGCCACCGGAAAACATTTTGCCGGACACGGACAACCTGAAAACGGCACGAATATCGGTCCCGTCAATTTATCGGAAAGACTTCTCAGAGAAACACATTTCCGCCCATTTGAAGCGGCGGTCAAAGAAGCGAATTTGTTCAGCATTATGCCCGCTTATCACGAAATTGACGGCGTTCCGGTTCACGCGAATAAATGGATGCTCGATACGCTTTTGCGAAAAGAATGGGGTTTTAAAGGCACAAATTGTTTCCGATTATTACGCAATGACCGAACTCATCAAACGGCATCACGTCGCCGCCGATGATGCCGATGCCGCGAAGCAATCGCTCGAAGCCGGCGTTGATGTCGAACTGCCCGAAACCGGCGTTTACAAAACTTTGGTCGAACAGGTCAAAGCCGGAAAAATTCCCGAAAGTTTAATCAATCAAGCCGTTTCGCGGATTCTTCGTCAAAAATTTCAACTCGGACTTTTTGAAAATCCTTATGTTGATGTCAATAAAGCTGTGCAAATGATGGACACGCCGGAAGACAGAGCGTTGGAAACGGCGAAAAAATCAATTGTTTTGCTGAAAAATCAAAACAATGTTCTGCCGCTCGATAAAACAAAATTAAAATCCGTCGCCGTCATCGGACCGAACGCCAACCGCGCCCATCTCGGCGGCTACACCGATCCGCGACCGCCGCGCACGGTCAGCATTTTGGACGGCGTAAAAAACAAACTTGGAAATTCAGTAAAAGTAAATTATGCGGAAGGCGTGAAAATATCGAAAGAAGGCGGCAATTGGTTCGGCGATACGATTACTTTGAACGACGCGGCGAGCGATCAAAAATTGATTGATGAAGCTGTGAACACCGCCAAAAATTCCGATGCCGTAATTCTCGTGATCGGCGGAAACGAAGACACAAATAAAGAAGCGTGGGCGGAAAATCATCTCGGCGACCGCGATTCTTTAGAACTCGTTGGACGGCAAAACGATCTCGTCAAAGCCGTTTTAGCGACGAAAAAACCGACGGTCGTCTTTATGATAAATTCGGGACCTTTAGCCATAAACTACGTCGCCGAAAATGTTCCGGCAATTCTCGAAGGATTTTACCTCGGCGAAGAAACCGGAACTGCTGCCGCCGATGTTCTATTCGGCGATTACAATCCGGGCGGAAAATTAGCCGTTTCATTTCCGCGAACCGTCGGACAGCTTCCGATTTATTACAATTACAAACCGACGGCGCGGTTACTTGCTTTCGACCACCGAACCGCTTTTTCCCTTCGGCTTCGGTTTGAGTTACACGACTTTTGAATACTCGAACTTGAAAATCACAAAACCGAAAATCAAGGCGGACGAAGAAACGATCGTAATGCTTGATGTCAAAAACACCGGCAGAGTTCGCGGCGATGAAATCGCGCAAATGTATATCCGCGACGAAGTAAGTTCAGTAACGCGCCCGATTAAAGAATTAAAAGATTTCGCCAGAGTTTCAATCGAACCGGGCGAAACGAAAACGGTTACGTTTAAGATTACGCCGGAAAAATTAGCGTTTTACAACCGCGAAATGAAGCGCGTCGTCGAACC
Organism: Pyrinomonadales bacterium; assembly: GCA_038232235.1. Lineage (GTDB taxonomy): Bacteria > Acidobacteriota > Blastocatellia > Pyrinomonadales > Pyrinomonadaceae. The sequence continues at coordinate 9,990 of JBBSIE010000028.1, forward strand.
GAGAACTTTTCAAATTATGGTCGGCGGCAGTTCGGCAGAACTAATAAATCAACAATTGGAGGTTCAGTGATAAATTATCTTGACACATAATTGAAAATAGCTATGGATTCGAGGAAAAGATTTTACTTCTCCCAAACTGCTCAATAATTTAGGTTGTCTAACCTGTTTTGACTTGTTTTATTCCAATCGGTGAATGTCCGTGTCCTAAATTCGGCGCGGCGCGAATTGCTTCGGTAACAAATTTTTTCGCGGTTTCAACGGCTTCACCCAAACTTTTTCCTAATGCAAGATTTGCCGCAATCGCCGCCGCCAGTGTGCAGCCTGTTCCGTGCGTCGCATTTGTTTCGATAAACTTTGCTTCAAACGTCTGAAATTTATCGCCTTCAAACAAAAAATCTTCCGCCTTCCGCCTTCCGCCTTCCGGCTTCAAAGAGTGTCCGCCTTTTATCAAAACAGCTTTCGCGCCGTAACTTTGCATTATTCTTGCGGCTTTTTCGATGTCCTTTTCGTTTTCGATTTTTATATTTGTAATTCTTTCAGCTTCCGGCAAATTCGGCGTAACAATATCGGCGAGTGGAAAAAGCTTTTCGACCAATGTTTTTAAGGCTTCGTCGTCAATCAAATCGAAACCTGAAGTCGAACGCACAACCGGATCGACAACAAAGTTTTTCATTTTGCCGAACTGAACCAATCGCGCAACTTCTTCGATAATTTCCCGCGTCGGCATCATTCCTGTTTTTAATGCCGCAACTTCAAAATCTTCGATTACCGGCTCAACTTGTCCGCGCACAGTTTCGGCGGTTTGATGAACCGCACCGAAAACTCCGGTTGTATTTTGAAAAGTTATCGAAGTTACGGCGGCAGTTGCAAAACAACCGAAAGCCGTGAAGGTCTTGATGTCGGCGATAATTCCCGCGCCGCCTGACGGGTCGAGTCCGGCGATAGTTAAACAAACTTTCATCATAAAAATCTCTTGAATTTTTCTGTATTGCTCAAAAAGCGAATCGCGGCGAAACCGCGTGCGCCGTTTTCCAAAGCTAATTTGTAATTTGTTTCGTCAATTCCGCCGAGCGCGATGACCGGAAAAGGTTTTAACTTTTCGCAGACTTCGCGTAATTTTTCAACGCCCTGCGGTTTGCCTTTGCCGGATGTCTGAAAAACCGGACTGAATGTAACAAAGTCCGCGCCGTTCTGTTTGGCTGTTTCGGCTGCTTCGATTGTGTGAGTCGAAACGCCGATGACAAAATCTTTCGGGAAATTTCGGCGAATAATTTCAGCGGAAAGCGAATGTGAAGTCAAATGAACACCGGCGGCTTTGGCGGCAAAAGCAATGTCAGCGCGGTCGTTGACTAAAATCTTTGTTTGACTTTTGCGCGTGATTTTCACGGCTTCGCGGACGAGTTCAAAAACAAGCCGCGCCGGAATTTTTTTCTCGCGGATTTGAATTAAAGAAATGTTATTTTCGGCAGCAATTGTAACGAGTTCGAGAATCCGGGATTTCTTTTTGGCGAAATTATCGGCAGTAGTTTCTCCGGCGGTAATCAAATAAGTCAAAAAATTATCGGATGAATTAAAGAAAAACACTTTTATTTTTTTACACGGCTTTCATCTTCAAGCATTCCCACGCTTTGTTTAAAGTGCGCCATTTCCCAAAAAGCGAGAAATAAATTTAAGATGCCCAAACCCGTTACCGCGCCGCGAAACCAACCGGAAGCAATCGCTTGCCGAATAAACGGCAAACCCGTCTGCCTAACGACGAAATTCAAAAAATAGTTGTCGCCCCAATCGCCCATTCCGCCGTAGCTGAACCACGGCAAAATCATCAGGAAAATGCCAACCAGCAAACATAAAATTATAAAAAAAATGACGATTAGTTTTGAAATCATAAAAGATTATTTTTCTCAATTCAGCCCGGTTTTAATAATTTCATATTACTTAGCATTTACCAAGTTCTTGAGTATAAAAGTTTCTTAAAATTATGTTAAGTTTGGCACATTTGGCACACAAAATTATCCATTCTCTTAAATTAAAGAAGGCAGCTAAAGACACGCAGGATTTGGAAAATGGAATTGACGCGCTCGTTTATCGGCTGTTGCGTTTGATCGTTGATAAAATTGCAGTTATCGAAGGTAACCAAGGCATAAACCCGCATAGAGTAAAGGTTCGAACGAATCTTTACTCTATGCGGGTTTCTTTACCGGAGAAGTTTTTTATTAATCTAATTATTGATTTTTATATTTATCTTGCCGTCATTTTTCACTCTGAAAACTTTCCAAATGCTTGCCGACATCTCGAAAATTGACATTTTCCGCATAGAGTTTTTCAAAATATTCGATAGCCTTTTCCGAATTGCCGCCCGCTTCGTAGCTGTTGCCCAACTCGTAATATAAAGTCTGTTTTTCTTCATCTTGCAAGCCGGCAACTTCCAAACAGCGTTTAAACCACAGCAGCGCGAGATTCGGCATTCGCTTTTCCATAAAACAATGTCCCAACAGATTTAAACATTGGAAAAATCGCCGAGAATGTTTAAAGTGCTATAATATTTCAGATTATTTTCGACAACCCTTTGATATTCACTGATCGCCGCCCGAATTTTGCCTTGCGACAAAAACCGTTCGGCATTTCGCATCGCTTTTGTTTTATCGAAGCTCATTGTGGATTAAATGCCTTTGAAATTTGAATTTTTGTTTTGAAAAGTTTGAGGTTAAACTTTTTGAAGAGGTAGTGATGGCAGATTAAATTACCCGCTTAATTTACAGAAATAAATTAGCATGTTATTACAAAATGTGTCAACGAATTTTAACATTTTTTGTTAGATTTAAAACTTAAAGAGCAGAAGTCCGCGCCGCCGCCGTTTTTCCCTTATGTTCATCCAAAAGTTTATGTAGTCGAAATATCTGTAAAAGATATGATTTATCCAATTTTGATTTTTTAGCACGTTTCCTTAATCTCAAAAACTACTTTACAATAACCAATTATTGAGCAAAATTTTATGCAAGCACTAATTTTAGCCGGCGGAAAAGGCACACGACTTCGACCTCTGACGGTTTATACTCCGAAACCTGTTGTGCCGCTGTTAAATCGCCCGTTTCTGCTTTATCAAATCGAGATTTTGAAGCGGGCGGGAATTAAAGACATTACACTTTCGCTCAGTTATCAGCCTGATAAAATCGAACATCTGCTCGGTTATAATTTGGACGGAGGCGTAAATTTGCGTTACGTAACCGAGCCTTCACCGATGGGAACGGGCGGCGCGTATAAATTTGCGGCTGAACAAATCCGCGAAACAACCGTCGTTTTTAACGGCGATATTTTAACGGACGCGAATATTTCCGAAATCGTCAAATTTCACAAACAAAAAGAGGCACAAGCGACAATTGTGCTGACACCGGTTGAAAATCCTTCGGCTTACGGACTTGTTGAAACCGACGCGGAAAATCGTGTTTTGCGTTTTTTGGAAAAACCGAAACCGGAAGAACTCAAGGATTTGACGACCAACAATATCAATGCCGGAATTTATATTTTGGAGCCGGAAGTTTTGGATATAATTCCCGAAGGCGAAAATTATTCGTTTGAATATAATGTTTTCCCTGCGCTTTTAGATCACAAAAAATCTTTTTACGCTTACGTTCTGAAAAATAATTACTGGCGCGACATCGGAAATCCGGGTAGTTATTTGGACGCTCACCACGATTTCTTAAATAATCGGATAAAAGGTTTCAAACCCGAAAAACAAAGTGATTCGGAAATAGCGACGACGGCGTTTGTTGATAAAAATTCGCTTCTCGGCGCAAACTGCATAGTTAAACCGAATGCCAAAATTATCAATTCGGTGATCGGCGAAGGTGTTCACGTCGAAGAAAAAGCGGTCATTGAAAATTCGGTTATCTGGGCGCACACGCGCGTTTCAAGTTCGGCGCATATTGAAAACGCGATCATCGGGCGCGGCTGTCATATCGGCAGAAATGTTTCGGTCGGCGCGGGCGCGGTTTTGGGAGATAAAACTTCATTGACCGATTATACAAAGGTTTAAAATAATTTGAAATGAATCGAATAACTGAAAAATTTAATTGTTTAAAAGCCGAAAAACGCGGCGGATTTATTCCGTTTATCGTGGCGGGCGATCCCGACATAAAAACGACGAAAGGGTTAATTTTAGAACTGGCGAAACAAGATGCCAGCGTCATTGAACTCGGCGTTCCGTTTTCCGATCCGGTAGCCGACGGCGCGACGATTCAGGCTTCCGCCGAACGTGCTTTGCGAAATCAAATTAACGTCAAAAGTATTTTAAAGATTGTCGCGGAAGTTCGCGCCGAAAAGTGCGAAACGCCGATTATTTTATTCAGCTATTTCAATCCGATTTTGCAGTTTGGTTTGGAAAACTTTGCGGTGAAAGCGAAAGACGCGGGCGTTGACGGCGTTTTGATAACCGATTTAGTTCCCGAAGAAGCCGGAGAATTTCGCGCGATTTTGGCAAAAAAAGATTTGGCGTTGATAATGCTCGCCGCGCCGACTTCGAGCGATGAACGGCTTAAAAAAATTACGGAAAAAGCAAGCGGTTTCATTTACGCCGTTTCACGCGCCGGCGTAACCGGCGCACGAACCGAATTGAGCAATGATGCTGAAAATCTGGTTCAAAGACTGCGAAAATCTACCGATTTGCCGATTGCCGTCGGCTTCGGCATTTCAAACGCCGCGCAAGTTGCCGAAACGTGGCATTATGCAGACGCGGCGGTTGTCGGTTCGGCGATTGTTGCGGAAATGATAAAACTTACGCCGAATCCCGACGAAGTTCCAAACGATTTTGTTAAAGAATTAGGAGCATTTTCGCAAAATTTGCTCCCAACGGAAAAATAAAATACAAACTGCTTAACATTTAATTCGGCAAAAACGTCGCAAGCAATTTTCGCTGCGGCGTTTTTTATTTGAAAAATATTGACAGTTGCTCGATAAAATTCATAAGATAAAGCTGAAATCAACAAGTTTTGTGAAAAAAGAAAATCAGCCCTTAACGATTGAAAAGATAAAAACGGCATATTCCAAACGAGGCGCGGAAATTCGCGCCCGCATAAAGGAATTTGAAGCGATTTGGGAAACTGGAACGGACGAACTGTTGTGGGAAGAAATGGTTTTTTGTTTCTTTACCGGCGGCTGTTCGGCAAAAATGGGAATTCGTTCGGTTGAAGCCGTCAAGCAGATTTTGTTAAGCGGAAATCAAGCGGAACTCGCCGACGCTTTGCGCGGAAAACATCGTTATCCGAATGCGCGGGCAAGTTACATTGTCGCTTCGCGCGAATTTTTGCAGGAACATTGCGGAATGCGTCTGCGCCGGAAATTACAAAGTTTCAATAATCATCTCGAACGGCGCGACTGGCTCGTTAAAGAAAAAGGAATCAAAGGTTTAGGCTACAAAGAAGCCAGTCATTTTCTGCGAAACGTCGGTTTTAAAGGTTATGCCATTTTAGACAAGCACGTTTTGCGAAGTCTTGCCGAACTGAAAATTATTGACGATCCGAAACCGCCAAGCACACGATTAAAATATTTGACGATTGAAGAGCAGCTAAAAAAACTGGCGGATTCGGCGGAGATTGATTTTGATGAACTCGATTTGGTTTTATGGTCGCTGAAAACGGGCGAAATTCTTAAATAAAAATTTATCCGAAGAAGGAAAGGAGCGTTTTATGAAGTATAAAGTTTTTTTGACGGGCGTTATTCGGTTTCCTTTCCACAGTAAGCGTTTAATCAGTTTAATTTGTATCATTTTATTAGTTATCGGTTTTGCGGTTTCGACACAGGCGAATGATGACACGCAGCAAACGATTTCCGACGATACGCGCGGGCTTATCAAACAGGCGGAAAAACTCACGCGCAAAGGTGAAATGACGCAGGCGGAGGAAATTTTGCGCCGCGTTTTGAAAATAGATTCGCAGGACGCGAAAGCCAAACTCGCTCTCGCATATATTCTGATGAAACAAAGGCGATTGGTTGAAGCGTATAATTTTTCGTTTGAAGTTGCCAAAGCCGACCAAAAAAATTCCCACGCATTTGCGGTTTTGGGCGCGACGCTTCTGGGCGCGGGAAATTTTCCGAGTGCTGAAATTTCATTTACTAACGCTTTGCAGATTGACAGAACGGAAGCTCTGGCGTGGGCTGGTTTGGGAACACTCGATTTTTACGAAAACCATATTAATAAAAGTCTTGAAAATTTGCGCGAAGCCGTCTATTACGCGCCGAACGAACCGGATTTTTTATTTACTCTCGCACAAGTTTCGGCACGGGCTGAAAATTACAAGGAAGCGGCGGAGGCTTACGAAAAATTTCTGCAAATTTCACCGCAAACTGATTACGAACGACGTGATCGTATCAAAGGACTCATTAATTTCCTGCGCTTTCTCGGCGTAAAGTCATCGTTGTACAATTCGAGCGGCAATGAACAAACGAAAGTTTCTTTTGAACTGATAAACAATCGTCCGGTTATAAAAGTTAAAGTTAATGATAAGGACGTGCCGTTAAATTTCGTGTTGGACACGGGTTCGGGAATTTCGGTAATTTCCGAAGAAACGGCGAAAAAATTAAAAATCAAACCGATTTCCAAAGGAGGTTTGGCGCGGGCTATCGGCGGTGACGGTAAGTTTGAAATAATCTACGGTTTCTTGAAAAATCTTTACATCGGCGACGTAAAAATTAAAAACGTGCCGGTTTATATTCGTGAATTTCATTCCAACGCCGACCAGATTGACGGTTACATCGGCTTGTCGCTAATTTCAAAATTTTTAACAACGGTTGATTACGGCAATTCTACGTTCACGCTGAAAAAAAAGGATTTAAGGGAAAATCAAAAAAATGTCGGTGAAGTATTATCGCTGCCTTTGCGTCTTACTTCGAGTGGTTTTTTAAGCGGTGAGGTTCAACTCGAAGGTATCGAAGCACCTTTAAATTTTATTGTTGATACGGGAGCGAGCGTTTCGGTTATCTCGCACGATATAGCGGGCTTAAAGGAAATCAGCCGCTTTATCAGAGAAGAAAAAATGCGTGTCATCGGCGCGGCGGGGATTACGGAAAATGTGCCGCAATTTTTACTTCCGCGCGTTACGTTCGGGACACACAGCCGCGAGAGCGTTATGGCAATCTCGCTTGATTTAAATATGATTAACGAAACATCCGGTTTTGAACAAGCCGGTATCTTGGGCGGGAATTTTCTGAAAAACTACAGCTTGACCTTTGATTTCACAAATTCTAAAGTAATTTTTGTGCCGATCTCCAAGTAGTTCAAAGTTCAAGGTTCAAAGTTCAATGTTAGCAAATGAACTTTGAACCTTGAACTTTGAACTTTGAACTAAAGAAGAATGAAACAGAATTTATATTTAGAAACTTCAGTTGTCGGGGCGTATCTTGACAACGGCGAACCGTTCCGGCGCGATTTGACGATTCGCTGGTGGGAACACGAACTGACGGAATATCGGGCTTTCAGTTCGATTCTGGTTCAGCGCGAACTCGAACAAGTGAGCGAACCGCACCGCACGGGTTATTTAAAACTGATAAAACCGCTTGAAAATCTCGAACTCGCCGAAGAAGTCGCTATTTTAGCCGAAGGTTATATTTCACGCGGCATTTTTCACCGAAAATTTATCGCCGACGCTCTTCACGTCGCGTTGGCTTCATTTCACAAAATTGACTATCTCGTAACCTGGAATTTCGGTCATCTGGCAAATGTCCGCAAACAGGCGCGGCTGCGGCTTTTTAATACTGCCGCCGGTTTTTTTGTGCCGATGATTGTTACACCGGAATTTTTGGTTCATACAATTTAACTTTTTTGCCGGTTGACGTTTACCTTTTAAAAATCAACAATGAACGATGTTATGTATCGTCGTCCGAAATTTTTAGAAGTATTGCTCGAAATCCGTCAGGAAATGTCGCGCGAAGCCGACTACGACGTGGATTTATTTGCGGAAATGATTCGTTCGGGTAAATTTTCAAGCGATGGAAACAGACACAATTTAACCGATTCAAAAGCGGACACCGAAAAAACCAAATCAGAATCAAAATCTGAAATTTAGAATTTGGAATCTGCAATTTTATGGAAATCGCTTTTGATGCCATCGGCATTGAAATAAAAAATGAAACCGCTTTTCACGATTTGGCTGAGGATGTCGGAAGGCGCGGTGAAGTTTCGCGGCTTTCCCGAAAAAGCGGCGTTTTGCACGGACGCTGTTTGAAGTTTGGCGAAGGTTTGGAAGTTTGGACGGTTTTATATGAAACAGGCGCGGGCGAAATTTTTTATACCGACTGCCGTCCGGGTTTTCGGGCGCGTTACGCGCAGACGATTGCGCCGTGTATTTTGACCGAATTTGACGAAGACGGCGAAGCGGTTATTCACGGATTTATTGAAAACACCGACGCTGAAGTTTTGTTTGCCTTGCAGAATTTAACCGAAATCGGAGCGCGGCAGCTTGAACGAAAATCTCTAAATGTCGGATTATGCGGTCTGGCTTACCGGGCGAAAGTTTTGAAAAAGACCGCAAAATTTTATTGGAAATCCTATGATGAAACTGCGCTGAATGTTGTCGCCAACGAAAACGATTGGAGTTTGTGCGGGCAAATTATCGCTTTCAACGCGCTTCGGAATCCGTTTTCGGGAAATGATTTATACTGGCTTTATGTAAATTTAGGAGAATTAAAAATCGAAATTCTCGTCAATCGCCGCGCTTTACAGACGGAAAATTTACAAGTCGGCGCATTTGTCAAAGCCGATGTTTGGCTGCAAGGTCATATCTTGAACGAAAATGCTTTACTGTCCGCTTACGAAGGCGTTGATTGGTCGTATCGCACGGTTGATTTTTGGAAAAGATTTAAAAGATTAAATTAAAGAAGTTCGCCGAACTCGGTCAACTCAAAAAAATGCGTCGTTATTTTGTGTCCGGTCTGATAGTTTTTATTTTTATATCTTTAGCCGGACTGTATTTTTTTAACAATTATTGGATACACCGCTTCGATGAATTAATCGTGCGGCACGCATCCGTTTATCATTTGGATAAAGAATTAGTGTGGAGTGTGATTTATGAAGAAACGTATTTTCGTCCTTGGAAAATCGGCGCGGCGGATGAGGTTGGTCTGATGCAGGTTACGCCGACAGTGGCGCGTGAATGGGCAAAGGAAACCGGTTTTCGGGAATTTGAAGAACAGACAGCAAACAATGTGGTGGATTTTTTGCGTGAACCGGAAAGAAATATTCAAGTCGGGTGCTGGTATCTGGAAAAACTGCGCGAAAATTATCGAGGCTATACGGCGGAAAGAGCAATGACGCTGGCGGCATACAACGCCGGTGCGAGCCGCGTCGAAGAATGGACAAAAAACACCGATGCCGCAAAACTCACCAGAGAAGAATTTATTTCGAGAATTGATATTCCTTCGACAAAGGCTTATGTTACCTCGATTATGAAAAGATACGACGCGGAAAAAATCAAATGAGCCGCAAGCTACACGAATAAATTGAACCGAAAATTTTCCCGTTAGTATTTATGAAAATTCTTTCCGCTGATTATGTTTTGCCAATTTCCGCCGAACCAATCGAAAACGGCGCGGTGGCGATTGAAAAAGATAAAATCACCGCCGTCGGCAAGCGCGAAAAACTCATCAGGAAATTTCCAGAAGCAACTCACGAAAATTTCGGCGAAGCCGTCATAATGCCCGGTTTGGTCAATATCCATTCGCATTTAGAAATAACAATAATGCGCGGATTTCTCGATGATGTCGAAGATGATTTTTATTCGTGGCTGATAAAATTAACCAAAACACGCGCCGAAAAATTAACCGAAGACGACATCGAAACGTCGGCAATGCTCGGCGCAATCGAAGGTGCGCGGGCGGGCGTAACTTGTTTCGGCGACATCGGACGTTACGGAAAAGCCGGATTTGAAGCACTAAAAAAAGTCGGCTTGCGCGGCGTTTTGTTTCAGGAAACTGAATTTTCGCCGAAAAATGAAGAAGCCGAAAACGATTTTGCCAAACTCAAAGATAGATTTCTGTCATTAAAAGAGACGGAAACCGAACTCGTCAAAGTCGGCATTTCGCCGCACGCGCCTTATACGGTCAGCCGCAAACTTTTTGAAAAAATCACCGATTACGCGCTCGCCGAAAATATAAAAATCTCGATTCACGCCGCCGAATCAAATCAGGAAAGAGAATTTTTTCTAACCGGCAAAGGCTTTTTTGCCGAACTCTACAAAAGTTTGAACATCGAATGGAACGCGCCGCGAGTTTCAACCATTGAATATCTGGCAAACATCGGCGTTTTGCAAACCAAACCGCTTCTCGCACACTGCGTCAAAGTTTCGGAAAAAGATATTGAATTGATTGCGAAAACAGATTCACGCATCGCGCATTGTCCAAAGTCAAACGCCAAATTCGGACACGGTATCGCACCGCTCGAAAAGTTTTTAAACAAAAAAATCCGCGTCGGTTTCGGCAGCGATTCGGTGGCGAGCAATAACACTTGCGACATCTTAGAAGAAGCGCGTTTTGCAACGCTTTTTGCGCGAAATTTGGAAGACAAAAAACGATTTTTGAGTGCCGAAGAAATTATCAAAACAGCAACTTTCGGCGGCGCATCGGCTCTGGGTTTGGAAAATGAAATTGGAACACTTCAAACCGGAAAACAAGCCGATTTGATTGTTATTTCGCTCGAAAATATCGCGCAAATGCCCGTTCATAATATTTATTCGGCGTTACTTTTCGCTTCCAATGCGCGTGATGTTCGTTTGACAATGGTTGGCGGTGAAGAAATTTTCTACGACGGGCAGGCAAATAAAGTTGATGAAGCGGAAATCAAATTAAAAACTAAGGAAATAACCAAAAAAACGTAAAATTATTTCTCATAAAATTGCTCTTGGCAGGTTTTACTTTTACGAAATATCTTCAATAGTTCCGATTCATAAACAATTCTTGCGAAATACTTTTTGCTACGAATTATCAAAAAAGTTTAATCCAAATTTTTGGTTTTGGTATAGAAATTTGAATTTCAAAGGTGATTATTTTGGACAAAAAAGATTATGAATCACTGAAGTATCCTTTTATTTAAACCTTATTTAAGAGCTTTTACATAAAGAGATAGCGGTAGTATAAGAGTTTCTCAGTATAAAATATTACACATATTTCATACTTAGTGGAACAATAATTGCCATTTATTTAATTTGGAAATAATTTTCAAAATCTCAATCGGCTATTTATTCCGGTCAGATTAGAGAAAATTTACTAGAAATAAAACCAACAGGGGAAATTTAAATATGAATAAGATTCAAGAAATAATAAATATATTTCGTGTCAGCGCAATGTTTTTGCTGCTGGCTCTTATGCTTTTTTCAGGGCAAAATGCTTTTGCACAAGGTACACGCGGAACAATTAAAGGAACTGTTACCGATCCTGGCGGAGCTGTCATTCCAAATGCGACAGTTAAACTGGTTGATGTAACTAAAGGAACTGAGGTTCGGGTAATTCAGTCGAACGATTCCGGTGTTTATCAATTCTTGGAGATTGAACCCTCTAATTATGATGTAGTAATCAGCGCAACTGGCTTTTCCGAGTCCAGAATCGTTGACGTAAAGGTAGATCCAAACCGTAATGTCGAACTTGGTAAGACGGCATTATCGGTAAGCGGAATAACAAATGAAGTAACAGTAACTGCGGGAGCCGAATTAATTGACAAAGAATCGGCAACGCTCGGTACAACAATCGAACATCGCCGCGTTGAAGGTTTGCCACTTAACGGGCGTAATGTACTTGATTTGGCATTGCTTCAACCCGGAGTAATTCCCGCATCAGGCGGCTTCGGCAGTGGATCGGGAATTCGTGTGAACGGCAGTCGCGGAGTAGAAAATAATATAACGCTTGATGGCGCAAATAATAATGAAGGTGCCGTGGGCGGAACTGTAGGAGCGCAGCCGCGTCCTGATGCTGTTCAGGAGTTTCGTCTTTTGACTTCAAATTTTGAACCTGAGTTTGGACGTAACACCGGTGCGGTTATCAATGTTGTTACCAAGTCGGGAACAAATAATTATCACGGGAATGCCCGCTTTTTTTATCGCCCGTCGAAACTATCTGCCGCCCGCTTTCTTGATAAAGCACTTCCGCCGACCGGAACACCGCCCGGAGCCGATTTGCGCCGTAAATTTGAACGTAAAGAATATGGCGGAAATATTGGCGGTCCGATCCCTTTCTTAAACTTTGGTGAAGGAGTTCCGGTCTATAATAACGGCAAAGACAAAAATTTCTTTTTTGTTGATTTTGAACGTCGTTATCAAGATGTCGGCGCATCTCGAACAGTTTCAAGACTTCCGAGTCTTGCCGAGCGTTCCGGCACCTTTAGCCGCACTATCACCGATCCGGCAACCGGACAACCTTTCCCCGGAAACACTATTCCGACAAGTCGTATTTCTCCGATTGCACAGTTTTACTTAGGGTTTTTACCGACTCCCGACGCACGTGGGCAAGCACAGGTTTCGGCTAACGAACTGAGCAAAAATAATTTTTTAACGGTTCGAACCGATCACAATATAACAAACAATCACGTTTTGAATTTCACAGTAAATTATAATGATTCGGATGCTTCGTCACCATTTGCTTTTTCGGGTGCGTCGGTTCCCGGTTTTGGTGCTGCCGACCGTCGTAAATCTTGGAATTATGTTGGACGTTATACTTACGTTATCAATTCAAATTTGGTGAACGCATTTCTTGTTAGTTATTCAAAAAACAAACAACCCGGCGTTTCTCCGACAAATACAGCAACTCCGGCTCAAATAGGTTTTACCGCTAATTTTGTAGCGAATCCGGCTTTTGCCGGACCGCCTTCGATTAGATTATTTGACCGAGGCATCACACTCGGCAACTCGATTCAGGGACCGCAAAAACGAGTTACTGAAAATATTCAGTTTCAGGATTCGCTCAGTTGGGTATTGGGCGGTCACAGAATGAAGTTTGGATTTGACACCACCAAATATAAACAAGCCACCGATTTTTTATTTATTAACCAAGGTTCGATCGGATTTTCAGGTCAGTTTGGCGGCAATACCACAGGCGATGATTTTGCCGACTTTTTAATTGGCAATTCTCCTGCATTTGTTCAGTTCGGAGCTGCCGGTGCGCGTAATTACCGTCAAAAAGCAGAAGCACTTTTCGCTCAAGATACTTGGCGGGCAACGAGCAATCTATCTTTATCATATGGTGTGCGTTATGAATATAATTCGCCGCTTACAGACACATTAAATCAAGTTGCGTATTATCGTGCCGGTGCGGTTTCGCAATTATTGACAAGCGGACAACTTCGCACTCCGACCGGACAACTATTGACTGTACCGACAGGCGGACGCGCTCCGGTTGGACTGGTTTTCGTCGGCGACCCGGATCCGGTTCTCGGTGGAAAAGTTCCAGCAGGTGGAGTTAAGGTGGATAAAAATAACTTTGCGCCGCGTGTTGGTTTCGCCTATTCATTTAGCGGCGGTCAAGGGCTGTTCAATCGTCTTTTAGGTGAAAATCGAACTGTTGTCCGAGGTGCTTTCGGTCTTTATTACGGCGCGGTAATCGGCGATACGGCATTACAGCAATTGTCGGCACCGGGTTTTAACGGAACAAATTCTTTCTTCTTTCCGGCAAGCGGCACTTTAGCCGATCCGTTTGCTCCAGACCCGTTTCCAAATTTCAACGGCGATCAAGGACAAATTCCTAATCCTTTTACGGCAAGTTCATTTTCAATTTCGGCTCCGTTAACTCAGTTTTCGCAACCGATTGATCCGAATATACAAACGCCGGAAACGACTCAGTTCAATGTGACGGTTGAACGCGGTTTCGCTAAAGATTATGTTGTTAGTTTAAGTTATGTCGGTAATCGCGGACACAAACTTTATGTTCGGGAACCAATTAATCCGGCGGTAGGAACTCTTATTCCTGCAAATCGTGCGATTCCGGATCCTTCTGTCAGTAACTCTAACAGCCGCCGTCTTAACGGCGACATTCGGTTAGGTTTGAATCAACTGACTACCGGCGGTAATTCTCAATACGATGCTTTCGAGGCAAACTTCCAAAAGCGTTTCAGTAATGATGGTTTGTTGTTCCAACTTGCTTATACCTTTTCAAAGTCAATCAATGATTCGGATACACAACGCGGACAGCTTGATTTACTCAACAGAAGTGCCGGGCGTGCCTTGTCTGATGATGACGTTCCGCATAGATTTGTAGGTAGTTTTATCTATGATATACCGTTCTTCAAAGAAGGTAACGGCTTTGTCAACCGCGTACTCGGTGGTTTTAGCATAGGAGGTATCTACTCTTATCAGTCAGGTAGTGTGTTTAGTGTTGGCAATCCGATAGATATTGACGGAACAGGCGGCGCGATTCTCAATTTTGCTGATTTCGGCTCCGCTGTTTATCAACAAGTTGATCCGTTCAAAAATGATCGTCAAGCGTTTAATGCTAATGCTTTTAGCATTGCCGATTGCCGAGTTCTAGATGCAAACGGACAACCGGTATCAGGACAAAATTTTGGTCGCTGTGGAGGCGTAGGAAGACGTGGAACAAGCGGACGAAATCAGTTCCGATTAAATAATCCGATTAACAATTTTGATGCTGTTTTATCTAAACGAACTCGTTTGTTCAGCGAAACAAATAATCTTGAATTGCGTCTGGAAGCATTTAATCTATTCAATACCACTCAATTTACGACGGTTGATTTGAATCTTGGGACACCGACATCTCCAAATCCTTCATTTGGTAAATATACTGGAACTCGTGAATCTAGAATTATTCAACTTGGCGTACGCCTTAACTTCTAATCGGGCAAAATGCCTTTTGTAAAGTCTGCCGATGTTAAAAGTCGGCAGACTTTTTTTATTCGAAATTACGCAAAAATCTCATACATCGAATATAATCAAAATGATTTAACAAAAATGAATTCGTCATCTTCAAATTTTCAACTGTCGCTGACACCGCTTGGCGCGGGTGATTTGATTGACCGCGCCGTCAGGTTTTACCGCGGTAATTTTTGGACTTTTGTATTGATTGCCGTGCCGCCGATTGTTGTCGGGACGATAATTTCAGTTGTATGGACAATGCTTGGGCGCAAATTGTTTTTCGGCGATTCGGCGATTTCACCGGATGTAATGGTTTTTCGCACTCTTTTTAACTGGTTCGGCGGAATGATTATCTGGCTGATCGAATCAATCGCCGTGCTGACGGTGATGGGCGGCGCATCGCGCAATTTTGTCCGGCATCTGCTTTTTAATGAGCCGATAACTTTCCGCGAAACTTACCAAAATGTGCGGAAAAGATTGGGCGGTTTGATTGCCGCTTCAATTATTCTTTCGATCTTATTGGGATTTATCGGTTTAATAATTTTTTATTTCGGCTTTATCATTGGTTTTATCGGGGTTATGGCTGCCATCGCCGCTTTCAGTTTTTCGCCTTTTATCACTTTTATCGTTTCGCTTCTTCTCGGTTTAGCCGTTACTTTCGGCACGGGCTGGCTGATTTTTTTGGTTACCTCGCGCTTTGCGTATGTTCCGCAGGTGATGTTGGTTGAAGGACTAGGCGTTTTTGCGGCAATCGGCAGAAGCACGTCCTTGGCAAGCGGCAATGTCAAACGCTTTGCCGCATTGTTTATTTTTTCAACCGTCGCCACTTATTCGGCGTTGTCGCTTTTTTATATTCCGCTCGGCTGGTATGCGTATTTGAACGGCGTTGAAATTTTTACCTTTGGCACACAGACAGTTCCGGCGTGGTATGAAATCGCCGGTCAATTCGTCTGGCAGGCGAGTTTTATTCTTTTGATTCCCGTCTGGATGATCGGTTTGTGTCTGCTTTACGTTGACGAGCGTGTGCGCCACGAAGGTTACGATATCGAACTGATGGCGGCACGTCGCTTGGGCGAAATACCGTCCGTGCCGAGTCAATTTGTGAATCCTTTGCAGCCTGCTCTGGCACAGCAAAATCCGCCGGATCAAATGCCGAAAAAATCTAAAATGATAACTTTAGGATTAAATTAAAAGAAGAAAGGGCAAAAGTAAAAGCAAATTCTGATACTTTATCCTTTATTCTTTACCCTTTCTCCTTTTAAGAAATCTCTGACTTTACAAAACTTTACAGTTAAATTATTCAAGTTATAAAACCAAATGTTATACAATTTGATTTAATTATAAATGTTTATGCTGTTTAAATATTCAAAAGGGCAGAAATTAAATCACAAAATATTACTCGTCATTTTTACTTTGGCGATATGTTTCGGCTGCAGCAAGTCGCAAGCAGAAGGCGAAAAGCAAAGCGGCAATAATGAAAACGCCGCTAATAACGCGCCGATTAGCGTTACGGTTGACAAAGCGATTGCCCGTGAAGTTCCGGCAGTTATTCAAACGACGGGCAGCCTTGTAGCGGACGAAACATCCGACATTGCGCCGAAGGCGGCGGGAAAAGTAGTTAATATTTACGCTAATGTGGGAGAATTTATCAGAAGCGGAAGCGTGATTGCCAAAATTGACGACAAAGACGCGCGGCTGCGTCTGGCGGAAGCGCAAGCCGGTGTCAAACAATCGCAATCCGCCGTTCGTCAAGCCGAAGTGCGCTTGGGTTTGGCGGCAAACGGAACTTTTAATTCCAGCACGATTCCTGAAGTTCGCGGCGCAAATGCCAATTACGAACAAGCTCTTGCCGAACTTCGCCAAGCCGAAGCGAACGAAAAACGCTATCGTGATTTGGTTGAAACGGGCGATGTGGCGATGATTACTTACGAAACTTACCGCACCAACCGCGACACGGCACGCGCCCGCGTCAATGCCGCGAAACAGCAGCTCGAAGCCGCCGTCAACGCCGCAAAGCTGAATAATCAGGCGATCAAAAGCGCACAAGCCGCCGTCGAAGCGGCGCAGACACAGGTGGCGACGGCACAGCAGGCGGTTGCCGATACGGTTATTCGTGCTCCGTTTTCGGGTTTTATCAGCGCACGTCCGACGGCGGTTGGTGAATATGTTACTTCTTCAACGCCGGTGGCAACGATTTTGCGGGCAAATCCGATTAAACTTCAAATGCAGGTTGCCGAAGCCGACGTGCCGTATATTTCCGTCGGACGCGCCGTTTCGCTGGAAGTTGACGCTTACAAAGACCGCAAATTCGGCGGCGTGGTAACGGCGGTAAATCCGGCGATTGATCCGGCTTCGCGCTCGGCGATTGTCGAAGCGCAGATTGAAAACGGCAATAATGCTTTGCGTTCGGGAATGTTTGTTACGGCAAAAATTGTGCGGCAAGGCGGAAGCACGGGAATTTTCGTGCCGAAATCGGCGATTTATAACGATCAGGCAACGCAAAGTCATCGAGTTTTTGTCATTGAGGAAAATGTGGCAAAACTCAAAGTCGTGCAGCTCGGAACGGAAGAAGGCGATTATTACCAAATTTTGTCCGGCGTAAATGCCGAGGAAACAGTGGCAGTGAGTAATTTGGATCAACTGTACGAAGGCGCGAAAATTCAGGTTCAATAAGGGAAAGATTTTATGCAGTGGCTGGCGGAAATTTGTGTTAAGCGTCCGGTATTTGCAACGGTGATCGTTTTATTTTTAACGGTGGTCGGCGGTTTCGCGTTTTTTACGCTTGGTGTTGACCGCTTTCCGAAGATCGATCTGCCGACGATTTCGATTTCGACCTCAAATTCGGGAGCGGCTCCGGCGGAAATCGAAACCGAAGTTACAGACATCATCGAAGGCGCGGTCAACACCGTTCCCGGCATTGACCAGATGACTTCATCGTCGTCGCGCGGTAGCTCGAACGTGACGCTGACATTCAATTTAGACAAAAACCCGGATCAGGCATTTCAGGAAATTCAGCAGAAAATTTCGACCGTCACTTATCGTCTGCCGGAAACTGCCGATCCGCCGACGGTTCGCAAATCCGATCCCGATTCTTCGCCAGTTTTGATTTATGCGATCAGTGCGCCGCGCGATGCCGTCGAACTCAATGATTTTGTCGAAACACAGATTCAGGAACGCATCCAATCGGTTAACGGTATCGGCGAGGTCGTGATTTTCGGCGGACGCGAGCGGCAAATCAAAATCTACGTTGATCCGGCGCGGCTTCGCGCTTACAACCTTCCGATTACGGAAGTTTCCAGCGCGATTCGCAGCCAAAATCTCGAACTGCCGGGCGGCAATTTGGTTGAAGGCGCGAAAACATCAGGACTTCGCACGATCAGCAAACTGACCGACGTTAATCAATTCAGCGAAATAGTCATCACGACGCGCAACGGTTTTCCGATCAAAATCAAGGACATCGGGCGTGTGCAGGACGGCGGCGCGGACGCAACTTCGGCGGCTTCGATTGACGGCGTTCCGTCCATTTATCTCGGTATTCGCAAACAATCCGGCTCGAACACGATCACGCTGATTGACGGTGTGAAAGAGCGAATGAAAGAGATTATTCCGACGTTGCCGCCGGATATGAAAGTCGTCGTCGTGCGCGATCAGTCGGAATTTATCCAAAATTCGCTGCACGCCATCGAAGAACATCTTGTTCTGGGCGGAATTTTTGCGGCGATTATCGTTTTTCTTTTCCTGTGGAATATCCGCTCGACGATTATCGCCGCGCTCGCCATTCCGGTTTCGATCATCGCGGCATTTGCGGTTATCGCCGCGCTCGGCTATTCGCTCAATCAAATGACGATGCTCGCGCTGACTTTGATGGTCGGCATCGTGATTGACGACGCGATTGTCGTGCTTGAAAATATTTATCGCTTTGTCGAAGAAAAAGGAATGTCGCCGTATCAGGCGGCGATTGAAGGCACGCGCGAAATCGGTCTGGCGGTGTTGGCAACGACTTTGAGTTTGCTTGCCGTGTTTATTCCGGTCGGATTTATGACGGGAATCGTTGGCAGATTTATGTCGTCGTTCGGTCTGACGAGCGCGGCGGCGATTGCCGTTTCACTAATCGTTTCATTTACTTTGACACCGATGTTGGCATCGCGTTGGATCAAGGTAAAGGATAAAGGCGAAAGGATAAAGGCGAAAGATTCAGACGAACCGGAAATCAGCGGCGACGGAATGTTGATGAGCGAAGAGGAGAATCGAGAATCGAGAATCCAAAATCCAAAATCTAAAGACAGTCGTGACGGTTGGTTTTACCGCAAAATTGACGGCATTTACACCTGGCTGCTGAAAGTTTCGATGCGTTTCCGCTGGGCGGTCGTTTTGCTTTGCGTTTTGGTAGTCGCTTCGATTTATCCGCTTTTCAACTATGTCGGAATGGCGTTTTTGCCTGATGAAGACGAATCGTCATTTCAAATAAGTTTGCGCGGTCCGCAGGACACTTCGCTGTCGGCAACGCAATCAATTCTCGACCGCATCGCGCGGGACATCCGCGAACAGCTTCCCGGCGTGTCGGTCGTGCTGGCGCGGGCGGGCGGTTTCGGCAGCAGCGGCGGCGGTTCCGGCTCGGTTTCCGTCAGTCTTGTGCCGCCCGATCAGAGAAAGTTTTCGCAAGCCGATTTGATCAACAAAACGCGCGGCATTATTAAAAAATACCAGTCGAAAGATTACCGGATAAACGCTTCGGCGCAGTCTTCGATTTCGGGCAGTCTCGGTTTGGGGCGCGGCGGTTCGGGCATCGGCTATTACATTTCGGGACCCGATATGGGTAAGCTAAAAAGTTATGCGGATCAGTTGGTCGAGAAAATGAAACAAGACACTGTTTTCCGCGAGCCGGACAGTTCGTATGACGCGGGAACGCCGGAAATTCAAGTAACAATTGATCGCGCTAAAGCCGCGGATTTGAACATTAAAGCCGGCGACGTAGCTACCGCGCTGAATACTTTCGCCGCCGGACAGCGCGTAACGACGTTCAGCCGGAACAATAAACAATACGATGTCGTGCTGCAAGCGGACGAAAAATATCGCCACGACCGCAACAACTTGAAGTATTTCACGGTCGCTTCGGGAAACGGCGGAACGGTCAGTTTGGAAAAAGTTATCAAACTCGAAGACGGTTTGAGTCCTTCTTCGATCAGCCGTCTGAATCGCCAAAGACAAATCACGGTCAGCGCGGGTTTGCCGCCGAACACTTCGGAATCCGACGCATTGGCGAAGCTCGAAGGCTACGTCAAAGAGCTTAATCTGCCGACCGGATATACGACCGGCGTAACCGGACAATCGAAGGAATTACAGCGTGCTTATCATTCGTTTTTGTATGCTTTTCTGCTGTCGTTCGTGTTTATGTATCTGATTTTAGCGGCGCAGTTTGAATCTTTTATTCATCCGATCACGATTTTGCTGACCTTGCCGCTTTCGATTCCGTTCGCTCTGCTTTCGACGGCGATTGCCGGACAAACTTTGAATATTTTTTCCGCGCTCGGTATTTTACTGCTTTTCGGAATCGTCAAGAAAAATGCGATCTTGCAGATTGACCACACCAATCATCTGCGGGAGCAGGGAATGGTTCGTTATGACGCGATTATTCAGGCAAATCGTGATCGTCTGCGTCCGATTTTAATGACGACGATTGCGCTCGTCGCAGGAATGGTTCCGCTGATTTGGGGAAGCGGCGCGGGCGCGGCGACCAACCGTTCAATCGGCGTTCTGGTCGTCGGCGGTCAATCAATGTGTCTGCTTTTAACTTTATTAGCAGTTCCGGTTTTCTATTCGCTGTTTGACGACGTTCAGCAATCGCACATTTTTCGAGGATTTGCCGACCGCTACGATAAATTCAAAGTCGTAACTTTACGTCCGGCTTACGAACGATTTGCGGGAATGTTTAGAAAATCAAAAGGCGAACCGGAAATTAAAGAAACAAATCTAGGAGGCGCAAGCGACGGTTACGCCGAACCGAGTTCGAGCAAGTAGTTTTATGTTTGAATCATACGAGAAAAAATCAGATTTTTATTTGTTGGTATTAGAGCGAATTTCGACCATCGTTTTTATGATTTTCGCTGTAATTGTTTCGGCATCGGCACAAACTCCGCAAGCGACTCCGCCGCCGAATCAGCCGACCACGCCGCCGACTCAGCAGCAAACAGAAATTCAAAGGCAGAATAATAATCAAACGCAGCAGAATAATCAGCCGAATCAGCCGACAAATCCGGCGCAGCCGCAAACGCAGCCACAGGTTACGACTCCGGCAAATCCAAATACGCCGGGCGTTACGCCGAGCGGACAAATCGCCAATCCGAATACGGTGATTCAACAAACGCCGACGCAGAATGTCGGAACTTCGGGCATTGCGCCCGCCGTCTTGCCGGACGATCCGCCGCCGATTGCGCCGAATTTTCAAGCACCGATTCGCCCGCTGCCGTCGGCTGAACGCATCGGCGTTGATATGATGAATCAATTGCCGCTGACGCTCGAAGAAGCCATCGAAATGGCTTTGCAAAACAGTAATGACATTGACGCGACGCGCAACGATGTGCAGGCTGCCGAATTTAATCTGCGGGCGGCTCGCGGTATTTACGATCCGGCTCTGGTTTCCGAAAGTTATTACGAAAGCGCGACAATTCCGACGGCTTCAACCATCGGCGGAGCGGGCGCGAACGGTTCGGTAACGCAAAAACGCATTTTCGGTTCGGCGGGTGCAAGCGGATTTTCGCCGTATGCGGGCGGTTCGTATTCGGCAAATTTTAACTCTTCGCGGACGCGGACGAGTAATACAAATGCGACCTTAAATCCGCAGTTTCCGTCCGCCTTGACGTTTTCATACATTCAACCGCTTTTTCGCGGGCGGCGTTTTGATAATAACCGGCGGCAAATCGAAATTGCCAAGAAAAACTTGAGCCTGACCGACGCGCAGTTTCGCCAAAAAGCCATCGAAGTCATCGCTCAGGTTGAAAGTTCATATTGGGATTTGGCGTATGCCCTGCGAAATTTGCAGGTGCAGATTGATGCCGTCAAACAGGCGCGGACACAGCTTGAAAGCAATCAAAGATTGGTGTCGAAAGGAGTTCTCGCGCCGATTGACATCATCGCCGCCAACACGCAGATTACGACATTCGAGCAGAGCGTTTACACGGCGCAGGAAGATGTCACGAGAGCGGAAAATACTCTGAAAACGCTGATGCTCGCCGACCGAACCGACACCGAATGGTCGCGCCCGATTATGCCTGTTTCCGAAGTCAGTCTCGAAGCTCCGCGCATCGCCCTGGAAATCGCTACTTCCGAAGCCTTAAAAAATCGCCCGGAAATCGCCCAGCTTCAGACCAATTTCGACATCAATAAAATTGACGAGCGATATTTCCGCGATCAGACTAAACCGCAGATTGATCTCGTCGGCACATATACATCGCAGGGTTTGGCAGGAACGGCAACTGTCCGACCGACGACCACTACGCCTTCGGCTTTGACAACGCGCGTCAACGAACTTTCCGCCCTCGCCGGATTCGATCCGCTGGCAACAACCGTAACGACTTCAACTGTCCCGTCAAATCTCGTCGGCGGGTATTTCAGTTCGCTCGGAAATCTGATCGGGCAGGATTATCCGACATACCGCGTCGGTGTGCAAATCGCTCTGCCGTGGAGAAATACGGTGGCGAAAGCCAATCTCGGCAGAACGCTCGTGCAAGCCGACCGCATCAAAAATCTGCAGGCGCAAATCGGGCAGATTATCGAAGCCGAAGTCCGAAATTCATTGCAGGCACTTCGTTCAAGCGAAGCGCGTCTGGCTTCCGCGCTGGCTTCGCGCCAATCCGCCGAACAGCTTTTTGAAAGCGAACAACGCCAATTTCGCGCCGGAACAGCGACTTTTTACTTAGTTTTGCAGCGTCAAACCGAACTTCTCAACGCGCGAGGCAGAGAATTGCAGGCGCAAACCGATTTAAATAAAGCGATCTCCGAATTTCAACGCGCCACCGGCACGACGCTTTCGGCAAACAATGTGTCAGTTACCGACGGCGCGACTTTGATAAAAACCAACATCCATCGTACGACGGCGTTTAATACGGAGTCATTTATTAAATCGGGAAACAAGTGAATGTTTTTAGCGAGATTTATAAGTCATTATCTTACAACAATTATTCTAATTTTTCATTTTAAAATCCGTCCGTTTTGTAAAATTACCCGATTTCTTTCTAATCTTTCAGCTTCTTTTTCGTTGTGCGTAACGTAAATAAACGGAATATTTGTCCGTTTTCGCGCTTCTTCGATTTCATCTAAAAGTTTCGTTCTGGTTTCAACGTCAACCGCCGAAAGCGGTTCGTCGAGCAGCACGATTTTCGGGTTTGAAGCCAGAGCGCGAGCGAGCGCGACGCGCTGTTGTTCGCCGCCGGACATCTTGTTTGGCGTGCGTTCGGAAATGTGTTCGATGTGAAAAAGCGCGAGCATTTCCCGCGCCTTTTCATTTTTCAAACTTTTATCTTTTATTCCGTAAGCGATATTTTGCTTCGCCGTCAGATGCGGAAAAAGCGCGTAATCCTGAAAAACAAAACCGACGTTTCTTTCCTGAATCGAAAGATTTATATTTTTCGCCGAATCAAAAAAGGTTGTCGAATCTAAATTTATCGAACCTTCATCGGGTGTTAAAATTCCGGCGATAAGGCGCAGAATCGTAGTTTTCCCCGCGCCGGACGCGCCCATTAAAACGGTAATTCCGCTGCTGACTTCAAATGAAACGTCAAGTAGAAATTCCGCCGTCTTTTTATTCTTGAATTGTTTTTTGAGATTGACAGTCAGCATTATCCGTAAATCCGCGAGCGGCTGATTTTATTGGTGAAATAAACGGCGGCGATGGAAATCGCGGTCAAAATCAACGCCAGCATCTGCGCCCGACGATCATCGCCCGACGCGACCGCTTCATAAATCGCCAGCGGCATCGTCTGCGTTTTTCCCGGAATATTCCCGGCAATCATCAAAGTCGCGCCGAACTCACCCAAAGCGCGGGCGAAACTCAAAACTAAACCTGCAAAAATTCCGCGTTTCGCCAGCGGCAGAGTGATTCGCAAAAAAGTTTCAATTTTGCTTTTGCCGAGCGTGTAAGAAGCGATTTCGTAATTCGGATTGACGCTTTCGATGCTCGCCCGCGCCGCTTTTATCATCAGCGGCAACGAGACGACCGTCGCCGCAATAACCGCGCCCTGCCACGTAAAAACGATTGTCCAGCCGGTAAATTCATAGATAAAACCGCCGATAATTCCGTTTCTGCCCAGCAAAATAATTAAATAATAACCTGTAACCGTCGGCGGTAAAACAAGCGGCATCGTCAAAACCGCGTCGAGTAATTCCTTGCCTTTGAAATCGAATTTGGCGAGCAGATAAGCGAACGCCAAGCCCGAAACACCGACAATAATTGTCGCCGCACTGACGATTAAAAGCGATAATTTAAGCGCGTCCCAAATCATTTAATTTTCGAATATTTCCAAAATTTTTTTGCCCGCGAAACACGCGGAAAGACGCTGAATAAAAAATCATAAAATTCTTTTCTTTTTTTCGCGCTTTCCGCGTGTTTCGCGGGCAAATTATTATTTCTTAATCTTTTACGACCACACGGGAAAATCCGTACTTCTGCAAAATCTTTTGTCCATCCGCAGTAAAAATTAAATCCATAAATTGCTTCGCGCTTTGCTTTTGTTGACTGTCTTTCAAAATTGCAATCGGATACGAAATTGGTTCGTGATCGCTTTCCGAAGCTGTCGCCGTTACGCGAACCTTTCCGTCGGCAATCCCTGCATCGGTCGCGTAAACAACGCCCGCGTCAACCTCGCCGCGCACGACGTAATCCAAAACCTGCCGGACATCTTCCGCCAAAATCAGTTTTTCTTGCAAAGCGTTTTTCAAATTATTTTTTTTAAAAAGCTGTTCGGTATATTGTCCGGCGGGAACGGTTTTCGGATTTCCGACCGCAATTTTCTGCACTTTCGCTTCAGCGAGTTCGCTGAAATTCGTCAGATTCAAACTTGAATTCTGCGGCACGATCAAAACCAATTTGTTTCGCGCAAAATCAACGCGGCTCGCCCAATAAATCAAATCTTTCGCTGCAAGCTCTTCCATCTGCTTTTCGCCCGCGCTGGCAAAAACGTCAACCGGTGCGCCCGTTTCAATTTGCCTTTGCAGAGTTCCCGACGCGCCGAAATTGAAATTTACCGTTTTGCCCGTTTTCGATTTATACAATTCACCCATTTCCGTAAAAGCGTCTTTTAACGAAACCGCCGCCGAAACCGTCAAATTTTCATTGTTCGGAGAATCTGAATTGCCGGAATTACATCCTGAAAAAAGCGTTATTGTAAAAATTAAAAGAATTAAAACTTTTAGAAACTTCATTATTAAAGCGTGAAAATAAATTAATAATTTATGATACAACAATGAATATTATTATGTCGTGAAATGAGTATTTGTTTTCCATCCTCAGTAAATTCGCTCCCGTTTCCAAATTTCGACGCGCCGCCTGAAAGATTCTTTCGGCAAACAAAGTGTCGGTTTCCGACGGCGCGACTTTGATAAAAACGCATACTCGTTGCACGACGGCGTTTAATTCAAAATTTTTCAAAAGAATAAATCAAAATAGTTTTAATATGATAATTCGGCTGATGCAGTCGTCGCCGAAGCGTTTTTTTCGATGACTGCTTCGGAAAACCGCTCCATTTCTTCAAGCTGCGGACTCGACTGCAAAAGCAGCAGGTTGATACCCGCTCTTTCAAATTCGCCCACTTTCTCCGCTATCTGATCGGGCGTTCCCGTCAGACCCGAACGCAAGCCGCGGTTCGACACCGAATAATCTTCGAGAGAAACCTGGCTGTCGAGCTTTGTATTGGCAAGCCAATCTTGATAATTGCCGTAGCCTGCCGCCGATTGTCTGACATCCGTTATTCTTTCAATTTCTTTTTTTACTTCCGCGTCGGAATTTCTGACAATCGCGTAACCGGCAACGCCGTAAAGGAGCGGCGGCAGATTCAGCTTTTCGCGACGCGCCGCCATATCGTCAATTTTTGCCTTGACCTTTTCCGGCGCGTCGCCGTGCATCACATACGCGTCGCACAACCGGGCAATCGTGTCTTTCGCTTTTTCCGATTCGCCGCCCGCGTAAATAACCGGTTTTTTGAACGGCTTCGGCTGCATCACCGCGTCGGCGATTTTGTAATAATCGCCCGCGTATGAAAAATGATCTTCTTTCCATAATTTATCAACGATTTCGAGCCATTCCGCTGTCCGTGCGTAACGGTCGTCGTGTTCGTCAAACTGTACGCCGTATTTACGCGCTTCTTCCGACCACCACGACGAAACGACATTAAGTGAAAGGCGACCGCCGCCGCCGATGCGGTCAATAGTAGCGGCTTGTTTGGCGAGCAGTGCGGGATTGTGAAAAGTCGGGCGCACCGCAACCATCAATTCGAGTGTGTTTGTGACGGCGGTCAGAGCGGCAGCCGTTGACCACGCATCGAGTGAAGGCGCGTCCACGCCTTTGATGTCGTTGAGATTTAATTCAGCGATCAAGCTCAAGTCAAAGCCGATTTCTTCGCTGCGTTGGGCGAGTTTTTTGACGTAATTCCAGCTCGCTTCCATCTTTTCGTTTTCGACGTTTCTCAGCCAGCCGCCGAAGACCGGCATCCAATATCCGTATCGCATTATTTTTTCGTCTCCTGTTCTAAAAAATCAACTAAATTTTCGTGCGGGTCAAACCCGATTAACTTCGGCGCGTCGGCAACGAAATTCGACAGCGCGTTGATGTCGTAAAAAAGCGGCTCGCCCGCTGCGTCGTCAATCAGATACTCGATGCCGCCGACATCAATTTTCGCTGCGCTGACGATTTTCTCGATTGTTTCGATGATCGCCGGCGGCGGCTCGAACTTTTCGATTTTCAAACCCGTT
Source organism: Pyrinomonadales bacterium (assembly GCA_038232235.1). Lineage (GTDB taxonomy): Bacteria > Acidobacteriota > Blastocatellia > Pyrinomonadales > Pyrinomonadaceae. The sequence continues at coordinate 36,788 of JBBSIE010000028.1, forward strand.
TTCGGCGCGTCGGTCAGACACATTTCGCCGATTGCCGAAATTCCGCTTTTCTCAGGCGCGTCTTCGATCCGGCAGACTTCCGCCGGACATAAATTGAAATTTTCGCCTTCGGGGAAAATTTTCAAGCCGTAAAGAAACTTGCCGCCGAGCGTTTCAATCCGCTGAATCGAGCCGCCTCGTTTCGGCGCGAATTCCTGCACGAGCGCGGTCGAATCAATGCCCAAATCAAAAAGATTTTCCGCCGCCGCCGTTTCCAAATCTTCAATCGAATCGAATTTGACGATTCCCGCGCCGCGCCCGCCGATGTTCGGTTTGACGACGACCGGAAACCGCAGATCGCGCGCCGCTTCGACCGCCTTTTCCGCCGAGTTGATGACGCGCGTTCTGGGATATTTCACGCCCAGTTCATCAAACAGCGCGAGCTGCAGAGCTTTGGAAGTTTCAATCTGAAAAGCCTCGTAGCCGTTGACGACGCGCACACCTTGCCGTTTGAGCGTCGCCAGCCGTCCGAGCGTGTAGAAAACGGCGTTGCCGTGTCCGCGCAGGTAAGCCGACGCGCTCATCCGGTTAAAAAAAAGCGAATATTTTTCGCCGATATTTTCGTTCGGATCGTAAAAGTCGCGCGCCGCGTCAATTTTTTCGTAATTCAAGCCGCGCCGGTCAAGCGCGGCAAACAGCGGGCGAAACCAGTCCGGGTGTTCGTAATAAACTGCGATTGTTTTTTCGTTCATACTTGTAAAATAAAAAGACCGCTCAAACTAGAAGCGGTCTTGGAAAAAATATAATTTTGTACAGAGCTTTTTATTCTGAATAAGACTGACCACGCGCCCTCAGAAACCCGAAAATACAACAGCAACAGCAGTAATACATAGCTGAAGACTCTTTCGAGTCGGCTGATCGTTTAAGGTTTTGATTA
>JBBSIE010000029.1:0-37549 GCA_038232235.1 Pyrinomonadales bacterium
CTGAGTCCGTCAGATTATATTGATAAAGCACAATTGCACTACTCGGTCAGACAGATTCTCGGAGCAGTGGGAAGTATTTTAAGAATCAATTTTTCGGACTTCAACTATTCTATAAGATAATTGTGTCCGACTACTTAAAACACTAGCATTGACCGCTACGATTTTTCCGTCCGATTGGAGTAAAACCGAACCAAACCCATAACTGATTACATCTTCTCCAGCGATAATTGCCAACCCCGCGTTGCCGAAAGAAGCATCCAAAGTGCCGTCAGTGTTATATCTGACAACAAAAGAGTTATAATATCTTCCGTTCTGACTAATGCCTCCGGCAGCCAGTATCTTACCATCCGGCTGAAGAGCTACCGAGGTATAAAAACTGATAATTGCATAACGATGAAAAACTTTTCCGCCCGTCGCAAATGACGAATCGAGCGTCCCGTCGGGGTTGTAACGCGCGATTGCGGAACGCGAAACCGGCTTGCCCACATTTTCCGAAGTAGAACCGACGACGACAATTTTACCGTCCGGCTGAACGGCAGCGGCTCTCGCCCCAGTACTATAAATGGCAAAACTCGTATAAGCAATTCCGCCGTTTCCGAAACTCAAATCAAGGTCGCCGGACGCAGCAAATGAATTAACGCTGAGTCCAAAAAGCATTAAGCAAAAAATTAAAAGTGTGTTTCGGATTTGAAAATCGAATTTTCGGGAGTTCATAATTTTATTTGTCCTTTGGGAAATTTCGCTGATGTGTAATAAATCTCCGCTAAATAATAGCAGAAAAAAAAATCAATCAATAAAAATTTTTAACCGGACATACAAAAAACGCCGGATTTTTAAACATCCGGCGTTTTTTCAATTAAAGAATAATGATCTGATCAGATACTTTCAGCAATTGCCGCATCAAAAATCTCAAGCGCGACATCAACATTTTCCCGCGTTAAAATCAACGGCGGCGACCAGCGAATCGTTGAAGTTCCGCAGCCTAAGATAATCAAACCGCGATTGAAACACGCCATTTCGATTTTATCCCTGAGTTCAGGCGCGGCTTTCATCGTTTCTTTATCTTCGACAAATTCAACACCGACCATCAAACCGAGTCCGCGCACGTCGCCGATGCAGTCGTATTTCTGCATCAATTTTTTCAAGCCGTTTTGCAGATATTCGCCGACGTTTGCGGCGTTTTCAATCATTCCGCCTTCGAGAAGTTCGATTGTTTTAAGCGCGGACGCGATGCAGACCGGATTTCCGCCGAAGGTCGAAGCGTGTGCGCCTTTGTGCCAATCCATTACGTCTGCACGAGCAACACACGCGCCAATCGGCAAGCCTGAACCGAGTGCTTTGGCGATGCACATAATATCGGGCGCAACGCCGTAATGATCGGTGGCGAACATTTTTCCGGTTCTGCCCATTCCGCTTTGAACTTCGTCAACAATCATCATAATGCCGTGTTCGTCGCAGATTCGTCTGATTTCCGTCATAAATAACGGCGGCGCGGGAACATAACCGCCTTCGCCCTGCACGGCTTCGATGACAATTCCGGCGACCTCGGAAGGCGGTGTCGTCGTTTTGAAAAGCGTGTTTTCAATCCAATCAATCGTCGCTCTCGCCGCGCTTTCCGCGTCGGTTACATCTTTAAATGGCGAACGAATGTGATTCGGATAAGGCGCGTGAACAACGTCTAACGCCTGCCGCATAAATCCCATTCTTTGAGCGCGTTTCGAAGATGTCAGCGACAACGCTCCCAAAGTTCGCCCGTGAAACGAGCCGAAAAACGAGATGAATTTCTGCCGATGCGTGTGATACATCGCCAATTTCAGCGCGGTTTCGACGGCTTCCGCACCGCTGTTGGCGAAATGCGTTTTCGTGTCGCCTTTAATCGGCACGATTTCATTCAATTTTTTGCCGAGATCGGGCATTTGGCGATAATAAAAATCCGTGCCGCACATATGTATTAAAGTCGCGGCTTGCTTTGAAATCGCTTCGACGATTTCCGGGTGGCAATGTCCGGTCGAACAAACGGCGACACCGGCGTTGCAGTCTAAAAAGACGTTGCCGTCGGCATCTTCGAGCCACACGCCGTAACCTTTTTCGGCGACAAGTTTGTAATCCGGGCGCGGATAAGACGGCGTAACATATTTTTCGTCAGCCGCAATAATTTCTCTGCCTTTCGGTCCGGGAAGTTCGGTTTTGATAATCGGTTTTTGTAATTCTGTTGATGGTGTCATTATATTTTTCCTCTTTTGAAATGGTTAATGTTGGTAATTAAATTAAACGCTTTTTGTGCAGAGAAAAAAGTTAGTCGCCGCCGAAAAGATTCGGGCGGGAAATATCAGGGCGAAGTTTGGCAATCGAACGCGGTGTCATAAAATAAATCAGGCGGGAATTTACCACCAATATATCAGATTTAGATTTGTTCAACAAATGGCAAGTGATCAACTTGAGCATTGAAATTATTGGTTGTCAACCGTGTGCCTTCTTTCAGATAATCATATCTGACAAAGGCAAGCGCAATAATTTTTTTGAGTTTTGGCGAAAATGTTACAGATGTAATTCGTCCGGCATTTTTTCCCTCGACAGATTTCAATTCATCATTCGGCTGAATTGCGGCGTTTTCATCGTCGAAAACCAAACCCGTTAATTTTTTGGCAATATGTCCCCGAAAATGGATTCTTGCAATAATTTCTTGTCCGATGTAACAGCCTTTGTTATAGCTGATCGCCTCCGGCAAACCGATTTCCGGCACAATTGTCGTTTCGTCTATATCAACGCCGTATTTCGGAACTCCGTTTTCAATTCGCAAAATTTCGCCGAGTTCCGGTGAAATTTCAACCGAGTTTTGTTCTTTCAACTTGTCGAGAAAATCTTCTGCCGCATCGTTCGGAACAAAAACATCGATTCCAGTCTCACTTTGAAACTCGATACATTTGGAATTTGGAATCTGGAATCTGGAATCTGAAATTTCAAAATACCGGTAATTTTCCGATAAATCTTTAACGAAAAAATCACCGGCGTAAGTAAAGCGAAACAAGTTGTCGTAAATGGTTTCGCGCGTCGCGTCTTCGGTTTCAAATAAAAATTTATCGTCTTTCTTAATCACGCGAACGACGGCGATCAAACGTCCCTGCGCGTTCGGAAACGCCGCCGACATTTGCGCGTTGTCGGCGAGTTTGGCGACATCGTTGGTTATCAAACCGTTTAAAAACTGAACCGCTTCTTTGCCCGAAACTTCGATTAAACCGCGCTTTTTCTCGATGTAGCCGATTTCTTCGCCGCTGCGTACTTTTTCATAATCACTGATATTTTCCATTCTCTGATTTTCACATTTCACGCCAATAAATGAAAATCAGCGTGTATGTATTCCATACCGATTTGCGTGAAAAATCAGACTTAATAAAGTTTCGGTGTATTTGAGCAACACATCATTTCGGTTCGACTATTTTTTTAATTTGTATTTTCGGTCAATGAAAATAGTATCAAACAAACTTTGTCGACAGATGATCTGATCTTGTAATTTTTGGAACGTCAATTGCATTTATAGGTTTTGTTATCAAAAATTTTCGCATTAAGGATTTATCCGATAAGTAACCGAATTTAAGTAAATGTCAATTCAACCCGAAAACAACCCTAACGAAAGAGAGAGACCGACGGAAAACACGCTTCTTCCGATTATCGAAGAAAACGAGCGGACTAACGCGCCGCTCCCGGCAAGTCGGCAAGCTGTCGGCAGTGATGAATTAATTCCGATTATCGAGGAAAGAGCATTCGTTGACAAAGAAGTTGTAGAAACGGGCAAAGTTATAGTTTCAAAACGTATTTCCGAACACGAGGAAATTATTGATGAACCGCTGCTCCGCGAACAAGTTTCGGTCGAGCGTGTTGCCGTCAATCAATTCGTCGAAGAACATCCTGAAATTCGTCACGATGGCGACACAATGATAATTCCTGTGGTCGAAGAAAGAATTGTTGTCAGCAAACGTCTTTTTTTGGTCGAAGAACTGCGCGTTAAAAAACAAGTGATCGAATCACATCAGCCACAGAAGATAACATTGCTTAAATCGGAAATTGACGTGAAGAGATCGGAAATTGACGTGAAGAGAGTGAAGAGATCGGATTGAAGCGAAAAAATTGATGACTAATGAAGTGCTAAATTGGTTTGGCATAAGGAAATAGTATTAGAACAAAAAGGAGAAAAATAATTATGGCACACACAGTAGTTGGAATATTTGACAGCAAAGAAGAAGCACAAGCCGCAATGAATGAATTGGTTCAAAGAGGTTTCATCCAAGAAGACATTGACGTTTCAAACAGAAATGTAATAAGCGAAACGGTTGCCGCCGCAGATACTAACACTAAAACCGGCGACAGCATCAGCAATTTCTTTAGGAACTTATTCGGCGGGGACGAAAAAACGGCAAGAAATTATTCAGATGTCGCCCGCGACACCGAAGGAATTGTGACCGTGCAGACCGACACCAGTGAAAAAGCCAATCAAGCGGCTCAAATACTTGATAAAAACGGCGCGGTTGACGTTGAAGAACGAGCCGCCCAATACCGCCAAAACTACGCCCAAACATCTGAAACGGCGCAAAATCAAACGATTAATCAAAATCAAGCGATTAACAATGACAGAATAAATCCAGCGTTCGACGAAAACAGAATGAATCGAACAGTTGCAGATGAGAGAATGAATTCCACGGTTAATGATGAGAGAATGAATTCGACGGTTAACGATGACAGAGTGAATCGAACGATTAGCGAAGACAGAACGGATCAAACCGCTAATGATGAAAGAATGAATCGAACCGCCAACCAGAGCGAAATGACGATTCCGGTTGTTGAAGAAAGTCTCCAAGTCGGCAAACGCACAGTGGAAACCGGCGGCGTTCGCGTTAGAAGTCGCATTGTCGAAAAACCTGTGGAAGAAACCCTACGACTTCGCCAAGAGCATATCGTTGTTGACCGTCGTCCTGTTGACCGCGCCGCTACCGAAGCCGATTTTAATAATTTCAAGGAAGGCGACATCGAAATTACCGAACGTGCCGAAAGAGCCGTCGTCGGTAAAGAAGCCCGCGTCGTCGGCGAAGTCGCCATCGGCAAAACGGTTGAAGAACACGATAAAACAATTACCGATACGGTGCGAAAAACGGAAGTTGAAGTTGAAAAACTAAATTCTGACGTTGATGCCGCCCGTCGCACTAACAATTAAATCTGCAATTAATTAATTTGCTATCGAAGCCGTCTTTTAATTTTTGAAAGGCGGCTTTTACATCATTCTGACACTACATTTACATTCTAATTCATTCCACATTTCCCGCCGTATTCTGTCATTAAGCGAACCTCTTAACAATTTTTTATAATGACACAAAACAATTTGTGAATATTTTCAAAAGTGTTTAGAATTATTTTTACATTTAGCTATGTATAAGATTTTTTATCAAACCAAACTCCTTCTTAGATAGCCGCTCGCCCAATCTTTCCGGCGTGTGGCTTCAATCAATTACGCATTACGTATTACAAATTACGGATTAGTGGATGAATTTTTGTTTATCCGCTAAACTTGTGATTTTATGATTGACATTGGACTTTAAATTTTGGACTCAAAGATTATGGACGAGAAATATTTTGCACAAAAGATAGAACAGAAATGGCAGCGGCGTTGGGCGGAAAATAAGACTTTTGAAGCCGACATTGACGACGAACGCGAGAAATTTTACGCGCTTGAAATGCTGCCGTATCCGTCGGGGCGACTTCATATGGGACACGTTCGCAATTATTCAATCGGCGACGCGCTCGCCTGGTATAAACGTCTGCAAGGCTACAATGTTCTACATCCGATTGGCTGGGATTCGTTCGGTCAGCCGGCAGAACAAGCCGCGATTAAAAAAGGTGTCAATCCGCGCGATTGGACGGAAGACAACATCGTGCAGATGCGCGAACAACTGCAGCGTTTGGGAATCAGCTACGATTGGTCTAGGGAAATCGCCGCGCATCGTCCCGAATATTACAAGTTTGATCAATGGTTTTTTCTCAAAATGCTCGAACGCGGTCTGGCGTATAAAAAAATGACACAGGTCAATTGGTGTCCGAAAGATCAAACCACGCTGTCGAACGAACAGGCGAGCGGCGGTGTTTGCTGGCGATGCGGCACGAAAGTCGAGAAAAAGGACATCGCGCAGTGGTTTTTGCGAATCACCGCTTACGCCGAAGAACTTTTGCAGGGAATGAAGGAAATCGAAAACGGCTGGGCGGAGCGAGTTTTGACGATGCAGAAACACTGGATCGGTAAAAGCGAAGGCGCGTTCGTCGCATTCAAAGTCAATGAAACAAAGGACGAAACAATAAAAGTTTTCACGACGCGCATTGATACGATTTACGGCGCGAACGCGATTGTCGTGGCGGCGGAACATCCGATTATCGAAGCGAATTTTGATGAATTGTCCGATGAAGTAAAAGCGAAAATCAATGAAATCAAAATCGAGAAAGCCAAGCCGACGGATTACGGCGAAGAAATCGAAAAAGACGGCATTGATACCGGATTAAAAGCGATAAATCCGTTTTCGGGCGAAAAATTGCCCGTTTGGGTCGGCAATTACGTGATGATGGAATACGGCACGGGCGCGGTGATGAGCGTTCCGGCGCACGATGAACGTGATTACGAATTTGCGAAAAAGTTCGACTTGCCGATTCGGGAAGTCGTCCGAATTCCAGATAAAGAAAAAAAGGAAGAAGCGATGACCGATTACGGGATTGTCGTAAATTCCGGCGAATGGTCGGGCAAAAGTTCAGCCGATGCGAAAAAGAAAATGACGAAATTTGCCGAAGAAAACGGTTTCGGTGAAGCGGCGACGACTTATCGCCTGCGCGATTGGGGGATTTCGCGGCAGAGATTTTGGGGCGCACCGATTCCGATAATTTACTGCGAAACTTGCGGAACTGTGCCTGTTCCATACAAAAATTTGCCCGTCGAATTGCCCGAAAGTGCGCCATTTACCGGAGTCGGTGAATCGCCGCTGGCAAAAGTTCCCGATTTTGTGAATACCGTTTGCCCGAAATGCGGAAACGAAAACGCAAAACGCGAAACCGATACGATGGACACTTTCGTTGATTCGAGTTGGTATTATTTTCGATACGCCGATCCGCACAATTCGGAAATGCCGTTTAATCCCGAAATTGCGAATTATTGGCTGCCGGTTGATCAATACGTCGGCGGCGTTGACCACGCCGTGATGCATCTGCTTTACACCAGATTTTGGACAAAAGTGATGCAGGACATCGGTTTAGTAAATTTTGACGAACCGGTTAAAAACTTGCTCACGCAGGGAATGGTCGTCGGTGAATCTTATTACTCGGATGAAAAATCGAGTTATGTGCCACTTGATGAAGTCAAAATCCAGCGTGATGAACGCGGAAAGATTACAAGCGCAAAGTTAAAAGCGGACAATTCGCCGATAAAAGTTGCGGTTGAAAAAATGTCGAAATCAAAATATAACGGAGTTGACCCGGACGATATGGTTTTGATTTACGGCGCAGATGCGGCGCGAATTTTCGCGCTTTTTGCCGCGCCTGCCGAAAACGAATTGGTTTGGATGGAAACCGGAATCGAAGGCGCGGTCAGATTTTTGCAGCGTGTTTATCGTTTTGTTTATCGCTGGCACGAAGTGTTAAGAGTCGGAAGTCGGGAATCGGAAGTCGGGAATCAATCGGAAGCACGGAAATTGCGGCAAAAAACTCATCAGACGATTAAGCGAATTACGGAAAATTTTGAAAGCCATCAATTTAATACGCCGGTTGCGGCTTTGATGGAACTTTCAAATTCTTTGGGCGATTTTAAGGTCGAACCGAAATCGGCAAATAAAAGTGAAATATTCGCCGTCAGCGAGGCGTTGCAGAGTTTGATTTTGATGCTCGCGCCGTATGCGCCGCATTTTGCTGAGGAAATGTGGGAAATTCTGACCGGGAATTTACAGGGAATTTTGGCTTCCGGCGCGAAATTTCCCGTTGCCGATGAATCTCTGACGAAAGCCGACGAGTTGGAAATTCCGATTCAAATTAACGGCAAACTGCGTTCGCGCGTTTTGGTTTTGCCCGAAATCTCGCAGAAAGACTTGGAAGAATTGGCTTTGGAAAATGAAAAGGTAAAAGAATATATCGATGGCAAACAAATCGTGAAAGTAATCGTTGTGCCGAAGCGTCTTGTGAATATCGTTGTTAAATAGACATTTAAACATTACCGGAAATAATTTTGCCGTCAAAAAAACATTAAACTGTTGGCAAAATTATTTTCTTCTTTCGTCAAATGAACAGCTAAAAATGGTAAAGATTCAATCGGCTTTTGCCTTGCGAAAATGTTTTGAGCCATTTAAGTGTTTTGAAAATTTAATCTCAATAAAATCACTTTTTCGTTTTTTTTGAAACATCCGACCAAACGTAATATCAAAAAACTTCGCGTTCTTTTCCGTTCAAACCTTGATTGCCAACGATAAACGAACTAAAATTAAAAAAACGGGGAGTTATTCAGCCATATTCCAAGATTTTTTGTTTCATTGCGATACAAAATCTGCTGACAGTTTTACAGTGAAATCTGATAATCAAAATGAAAGAATGTCAACTTTGTAAAAATTGCTTTAACGACAATGTTAATACTTGCCCTGATGACGGAATGCCGACTTTTCATTCGTTAAGCGGCGAACCTGTTTTGGAAGGAAAATATCATCTCGAATGTCGGATCGGACAAGGCGGAATGGGCGTTGTTTATAAAGCGCGGCACGCCTATCTGAAAACTTCTCACGCGATAAAAGTCATTCTGCCGGATTTGGTCGGCAACGACCCGGAACTCGTTACGCGCTTTCGTCAGGAAGCGTTGGCAGCGGCGGCGATTCGTCATCAAAACGTCGTCGGCGTGTCTGATTACGGTGTCGCGCAAGGCACATTGCCGTTTCTCGTGATGGAATATGTCGAAGGCGAATCGCTGCACGATCTGCTGGCGCGTGAAAAAATTCTTTCTCCGGAAAGGGCTTTGGAAATAATGTCGGCAATCGCCGCCGGAGTCGGCGCGGCACATCATCAAGGAATCGTCCACCGCGATTTGAAACCTTTGAACGTAATGATTCTCAAAGGTAAATCAAACATCAGTGAATCCATAAAAATTCTCGATTTCGGTTTGGCGAAAATAAAATCCGGCGAACTGCTCGGCTCTTTTATACAGGCGCAGACCACCGGCTTGATGGGTTCGCCGTATTATATGGCTCCCGAACAATGGGCGGACGAAGAACCCGACGCGCGCTCCGATGTTTATTCGCTCGGCGTGATGCTTTTTCAGATGATTGCCGGAGACGTGCCGTTTAAAGGTTCTTCGATTCCGGCGATTATGAAAAAACATTTGTCGGACGCGCCGCCGCCGCTCAGTAATTTCGGCGTAAAAGTTGCCCCGCAAATTGAGTTGGCGATTCGTCATTCGCTCGAAAAAGAACCGGCGCAACGCACATCGTCCGTCGAACAACTGGTCGAAGAATTGAGAATGGCAATTGGAATCAGTTCTCAAAATATTCACATCACCAATCTCGGGATGAGCGGTTCAATGGCTATTTCCGCACTGAGCATTTTGACGAATCCACCGCTTTCGGAAGTTTTCGTCAACGATGTGAAAGTCGGTCAAAGTCTGGCGGACGGCTGGTTGTCGCTCGACGGTCTGCAAAGCGGAAATCACCTGCTTCGCATCAGCCACACGGGTTTTCAGGATTGGGAAAATCATATTACTTTTGACGGAAAACCGAAACAGGTCGTCGCTGAACTCAAAGCGGATTTCGTGATGGATACGGGAGCGATTCCTAAGCCCGGCGTTACGATGAATTTAGCGGCTCAAAACTCTTCGCATAATACGCCGCAAAATTCGCTGACATCGCTGCCGCAGGCGACGCAAAGCGTTCGGCAAGAAGTCGCGTTTGAGCAAAAACCGAAGAAATCAATATTTTTTTCGCCGGTATTTTTAGCAATTATTGGAATTTCGGGCTTATTATTACTTGCTATAATTGGGGTCGGCGGCGCATATATCGCCGGTTTCATTCATCCCGGCGGAATTGTTGACAAAGGAAATAAGAACATTATCGTTGTGCCGCACAACTCGAATAACGCCAATAATCAAACTGCTCCGTCCGAACAATCTAAAGCTGATACGGTCAAAATAGACGGCGGAAGATTTTTGATGGGACGCAGCGATGTCGTTGATCCGAAAAAAGATTTTTCCTATCCCGCACACGAAGTTGAAGTTAAAGATTTCTGGATGGACAAAACGGAGGTTACCGCTCAAGAGTATTACGATTTTGTCAAAGCCACCGATTATAAACCGACACCGCCTTATTGGGAAGATGGAAAACCGCTGCCGACGGAAATGAACCTGCCGATTCGTTTTGTCAATATGAACGATGCCAAAGCCTTTGCCGAATGGCGTTCCAAACGTGATAAAGTTATTTATCGGCTTCCGACCGAGAGCGAATGGGAATATGCGGCGCGAAACGGCGCGGACGATAATATTTATCCGTGGGGTAATGAATTTAAAATCGGCTGCGCCGTCGTTGACCAACCCGATACGAAACCGGAGCCGGTCGGTTTAAAAGAATGTGGAGCCGATAAATGGGGTGTTTTGGATTTAATCGGAAATGTTTATGAATGGACGAGCAGCGAAACTTCTGCATATCCCGGATATCCGTTTCCGGTTGACAGGAGTAAAAACACTTTTGTATTTCGCGGCGGCGCAGCTCATGACAAATCAATCGAAAAAAATGCAACGGCGACTTTTCGAGGTTTTCTTGAACCGACGATACGAGACTCACAGCTTGGATTTCGCCTTGTTCGCTCCGATAAATGAGAATTTTATGAGAAGAGATTTGAAAATTTACAGTTGCGGATTGCTTTTGATATTCTTTATTTTTGCATCAGGCAGCGTTTACTCGCAGGATTTGGGAAGCAGCAACAAACTTTTCGATCCTTCAACTCCGAAAACGACAACAGTCAAAAAAACCGCGCCCAAATCTTCCGCCGCTTATTGCACGGCGATTCAGCTTTCAACCGACGTGCCGACGATGATTCTCGTCGCCGACGTAATGCAGTCTCAGCAAAAATATCTTGAATCCGAACAATTACTGCGGCAGGCATTGCGCGACGACCCGAAAAATCCGACTGCGCTTTATTCGCTCGGACGTGCATTGACGATTCGCGGAAGTTATGACGAAGCCGAGAGTGTTTTGAAAAAAAGCGCAAACGTCAGCCCCAACAGTTTTGTTTATTACGTGCTTTTGAGTTCGCTTTATTTGCGGCGTGAAGACTATAACGATGCTGGAAAATATCTTCTGAAAGCATTGAGTATGTTCGCCGAACAAAAAAAACGCCTTTCACAGGACTTTGAAGCCATCGGCGACGGTTATTTAAAAGCCGGCAAAAGTAAAGATGCCGTTCGAGCTTATCGGCAGGCAATCAATTTAGATACCGGAAAAGCTGTTTTGGCTGATAAACTGGCAAAAGCGCAAGGCAGCTAACGCGGACGCTTTTAAAGGATAAAGGCGAAAGGGTAAAGGATAAATAAAAAAGTCTTCTTACTTTTGCCCTTTGCCTTTATCCTTTCGCCTTTAAGATGCGCCCCGGCTGAAAACTTTTTTGAATCTAAAAGCAATGATTTATTGTCCAAAATGTCAGCAAACTTACGATGAAGGAGCGCAAAGGTTTTGCTCTAACGACGGCGCAAGACTGCTTCCCGCGCCGTCTTCCGGCAAATCCGTCAATCAATCGAACGGCGTTTTTACAAATCTCTTGGGGAGAATCGCGCCGGCGAATGGAATTGACGAAAAACTTTCATCGCCGTCAAAATTTGTAAAAGCCGAAACATTTAACTTCGCCCGCCCGAACTTTCGTCCAACGACGGCTGACAAAGTTTTGAAAAACAAGCCGGAAGTTGAATTTAAAACCGAAATCAACTCTCCTGCTCAAAAGCCTTTGGCGCGAATCATCAAACCGGATGAAATTCCCTCAAGTCAGGCTAAACTCGGCGACCGCAAAATCAATCTGACACGGGAAACGGCTGATGTATTAGTCGGGCAAACCGTCAAAAGCCGTTACCAAATTATCAAAAAATTAGAAGCCGACGACGCGAGTGTTATTTATCTGGCTGTTGATAAAATCGTGCCGGAAAAAAAAGTCATCGTTCAAATTCTGATGAAGGAAGAGGATGCGGACAATTTTGCCGATAAAATCTTTGCCGAAGAAAGAGTGTCATTATCGCTTATTAATCACCCGAACATTGCGAGAATTTTAGATTCCGGCGAATTATTTGAAGGCAAACCGTTTATCATCAGCGAATTTGCCGAAGGCGAATCGGTTAAAGAATTGATGCAGAAAACCGGAGAAATAAACGCTTTGCGGACTGCCCGAATCATCAGCCAAACTGCCGATGCGTTGAGCGAAGCGCATCGAAACGGCGTTCTGCATCGCAATCTGAAACCGGAAAATATTGTCCTGACAGTTTCCGAATCGGGAAATGAACAGGTCAAATTGATAAATTTCGGTGTGTTCAACGACGATTTGAATAAAGAAAATTTAACTTACAAATCGCCCGAACAGATTGAAGGGAAATTCGCTAATTTTGCCAGCGATATTTACTCGTTAGCCGTTATCGCCTATCAAATGCTGACTAATCGCCTGCCTTTCGCGGGCGCGTCGGTTAAAGATTTTCTCGATTCGCAGCGCGACGGATTGAATCTTCACCCGACGAATTTGCGTCTGGATTTGCCCGCATCGGTTGACAAGATTTTTGAGAGAGCTTTAAATTTCATTCCATCGGAACGCTATCCTAAAGCCCACGATTTCGGCGAATCTCTCAGCAATTCTTTATCAACAAACGCGCTTTTTGAAAATAATGAGGAAAAAAGTGAAATTAACTCAATTACTGACGGGGACGTTGAAAACGCGCTGTCAAATTCGACGCTTTTGCAGGTCGCTCCCGAAACTGTTCCGGTAACTGAAAAAGTTTCCGAACCTTTGATTATTACGGTTGATTCGGATGAAAAAATCGCGCCGGATAACAACGAAATCGTCGTCAAACACGATGAAGAATCAGCTTGGGAAAAACGCTCCGTCGAGCCATCTAAAATTTCGGGTTGGAACACTGCTCTGGTTACAATTCTCGGCGCACTGATTTTATTAGCCGGAATTTGGGTTTTATGGACATATTTGCTAAATCGCCTGCCGGAATCTCAAATGATTGAAGTTTCGACGGAATCTGTTTTCCCGACACCTGAAGAAAATATCAACGCTTCCGCGCCAACGCCGCAGGACATCGAAGTGCCGACTCTGCCGCGCAAGATTTCACAGCCGCCGAATACAATTTATTTTCAAAACAGCAAAGAAGATTTGAAAGGAGATTTGGCGAAAAACTTTCTCGGTTTTTCACTTTATTATCCGAAGGATTGGAAACAAAATGACGCGAAAGGCAAATTTTTAGACATTTCAAAAAACGCGGCAAGCGGCACAATGATTGAACAAATGCTGGTCAGCTATTATGACAGCAAAGGAACTTTTGAAACCGATACCGAATCATTTCCGGCATTGGTCAAAGAAACCAATACGACCTTAAAAGAAATTGTCCCGAATTATGAAGTGGTTTCCGAAGGCGAAAAAACAGTCAACAATGGCTGGCGTTCTTATGAAGTAAAATTTAAGGGTTCAGGCAAAACGGCTAAAGGCGAAGATATTACACTTTGGGGCAGACGGCTTTTTATTCCACCGGCGCGTCCCGGAATGAAAAACGGTTATGTTATTACGATGCTCGCCACTTCCCTGTCGCCTGATGTCAAAAATGTTGATGATGTCGGTGTCAAAGGCGAACTGGCAGCGATTTTGGAAAGTTTCGAGCCGAATCAGAATTTTTAAAATTCGATCAACTCCCTTTTCAGAAATTAGCGTTGGGCGAATTTTCCCGATGCTTTTTGTTTTTGTATTATTGAGCTAAAATCAACGTAAATTATCGTCCTGATTTCGATTTGTAAAATTCTGACCGATGAAAATTGTTTTAGCAGAGGAGCGCAACGGCAGCCAATTACCCGAACAGTCTTTTAACCAAACGGTCATTCGCGTCGGACGCAGCGCGGATGATTGTCAAATAATCTTTGACAGTACACAGTTTTCGATGGTTTCGCGCCGCCACGCCGAATTGCGTTGGGAAAACGGACAATGGTTTCTGCACGATTTGAATTCGACTTTCGGCACATTTATTGACGGTCAAAAAATTACTGCGCCGCATCCGATAAATTTTGGAAGCGTTTTACAATTCGGTTCGGCTGGACCGGTTCTGCGCGTGATTTGGTTTGAGATGAGCGTTGACGCGCCGCCAACTCCGTCCGTCAATCCTTTTCAAAAGCAGATAATTCAACCGGCACAAAATAAGTCGTCAAGCACACTGCCGCCACACATTACAAATCAAAAAAGCAACCTGCAAACTGCCACACTCGAACTTGTCAGCGGACATTCCGTGTCAATTCCCTTCAAAATTACAAAAGATATTACCAGTCTTGGACGCGATCCGAACGGAGATGTCATTTTTGAATCTTCCGCCGCGATGGTTTCGCGCAAACACGCGGAAATCCGTCGGCAGAATAATGAGTTTACAATTAATGACAACGGAAGTTTTAACGGAACTTTGGTTAATGAACAACGCATTTCCACGCCGACACCGCTTTATCATAATGACGAAATTCAGCTTGGATTGGGCGGACCTGTTTTGCGGTTTGTCGCGCCTTCACGAATTGCGCCGGAAGGTGCGAATATTGCCGGACAGCGTTCAATTGCCATCGGACAATTGGCA
The DNA here is from genome assembly GCA_038232235.1 of Pyrinomonadales bacterium. Lineage (GTDB taxonomy): Bacteria > Acidobacteriota > Blastocatellia > Pyrinomonadales > Pyrinomonadaceae. Next base: position 14,849 of record JBBSIE010000029.1, read on the forward strand.
AAGTTGCCGGAACAAACAGGTTCGCAGACAATCGCCTTCGACATCGGTTTGATTTCACAGAAAACTCCAACGAAACAATCGGCACAACCGCAACTTTTGATGTCGTTGGCTTTCGGCGGTAAAAAAGAATTAATTATTGGACGCAGCGAGGCAAGTGATATAAAAATTGACGGTCTGCAAATCTCCAATCGGCACGCGCGGCTTTTGCAGACAAATTCCGGCATCATTATCGAAGACCTTAATTCGACCAACGGCGTTTATGTCAACGGAGAGCGCATTTCGCGTCAAGTAATTACGCCAAACGACGCGGTGCAAATTGGTTCTTTTCTCATCAAAATTGATGAAGCCGGAAATGTCGGTGTTTTCGACACGCGCTCGAAAACGCGGATTGATGCAGTCAATCTTACAAAAGAAGTCAAAAATCGCGCGGGCGGCGGCAGTGTTCGTCTGCTTGACAATGTTTCCTTATCAATTCAGCCGAACGAATTTATCGGACTTCTCGGACCTTCGGGCGCGGGAAAATCAATCCTGATGGACGCGATGAACGGAATGCGTCCGGCTTCCGGCGGCAGCGTTTTTATAAATAATCTCGATCTTTATCAGCATCTCGATTCGCTCAAACAATCAATCGGTTACGTTCCGCAAGACGACATTATTCACCGCGAATTGACCGTTTATCGAACTCTTTATTATGTGGCGAAACTGCGGCTTTCGAGCGATGTTTCAACATCGGAAATCGAACAAATCATTGATGAAGTGCTTGATGTAACAGGTTTGTCGGAACGCCGCGACGTGCCGATCAGCCAGCTTTCGGGCGGACAGCGCAAGCGTGTTTCTATTGCCGTCGAACTGATTACCAAACCTTCCGTAATTTTTCTTGACGAACCGACATCGGGACTCGATCCGGCAACCGAAGAGAAAATTATGAAACTCTTCCGGCAGATTGCCGAATCCGGCAGAACGGTGATTTTGACGACTCACGCGATGGAAAATGTCAAACTTTTTGACAAAATCGTCGTGCTGATGCGCGGAAAATTGGCGTTTTACGGCAAACCGGACGAAGCGTTAAACCACTTGAACGCGGCGAATTTCAAAGACCTTTACGACAAACTCGAAGAACCGATTGAACAAAAAATCAGACGGCACGGCGACGGCAATCGGCAGCAGATTACCGAACAGGTTGCCGAAGACTGGAAAAATAAATTTATAACTACGCCGGAGTATAAAAAAAATGTTTACGAACCGCTCAAAGAACTCGGCAAAGTTCGAACGCACAACGTCAAGAAAAGCAACCGTTTAGGTTTATTCGGCGCGATTCGTCAATGGCTGACGCTCTCGCGTCGTTACGCCGGTGTTCTTTTAAAAGATAAACTAAATTTGTTTATCTTATTCGCCCAAGCACCGATTATTGCCGTTTTGACGTATTTCGTGATGGGCAAAAATCAGCCGCGCGATTTTCTTTATTTTATTTTGTCGCTGGTTTCCGTCTGGTTTGGAATTAGTATTGCGGCGCGGGAAATTATCCGCGAACGTCCGATTTATAAGCGCGAGAGGATGATTAATCTCGGTCTTGTTCCGTATCTCTTTTCAAAAATCTTTGTGCTTGGAATTATCGTCAGCATCCAATGTTTGCTGCTGTTTTTGCCCCTTAAATTTTTTGATTTGACAGGTTTGATGCCGATGCCGGGCGAATTGTTCGGGCTTCCCCAATTTTGGACGATGCTTTTAACCGCCGCCGTCGGCATCGCGCTTGGGCTTTTAATTTCCGCCGTCGTCAAAACATCTGAACTGGCGACGAGTCTTGTTCCGCTGATTTTGATTCCGCAAATTTTGTTTTCGGGATTAGTCGGCGTGCCTTCCGGTATTAATAATGCAGCAGGTTTATTAATGCCGACAACTTGGTCGTTTGACACGATGAAGCGATATTCGACGCTTGACACTCTGGAAGAAGAAGGTGCGAAACCGAACGGAAAAACAAATGGCAAAGGGCTTTATAAATATGTCGAAACGGAAAATGATAAGATTATCGCGGATGCGAAAAGTGAATTAGACGATTATAAAAATGGTTCGGAAAAAAAATTAGACGATTTCAAAGCTGATTTAAGCAGCGGCGGAAACCCGAACGCGCCGAAACTTGGTGAGCCGCCGACAATTTCCGATACGGTAAAAATTCCTAAGAATTTGAGCAATTATGTGAATTTCCTGCATCCGTGGATGAACGAGATTTTAAATCAGTTTGTTTTAATGTTAATGTTTTGGATACTGGCAGCGGCAGCCTTGATTGTGCTGCGCTTGCAGGATATTGGTTAAGAGGTTTCAATGAAAAATATAGTTAAAAATGCAGTTTTATTTATCGGTTTGAGCATCGCGCTCTCCGGTTTTTTGGCTTGTTCAAAAATGGCGACGACGGAAAAAGAGCAGGTTGATAAATCCGCTCCGTCATCGTCGGAAAAAGACTCGTCCGACACGAAAAAAAATGATTTTCCGCCTGCGCCGGTTGCCGTTTCACAGGCTGAAATCAAAAATATAGACGGCGGCACTTTCAAAGTAGAAGATAAAAAAGGCAAAGTTCTTCTTCTTAATTTATGGGCGACGTGGTGCGGACCGTGCCGCGCCGAAATGCCTGAACTTGTTGAATTACAGAACAAATACAGAGATAAAGATTTTGAAATTATCGGGCTGAATACCGATGATGAAAGCGTCGAAAAAATAAAAGATTTTGCCGACAATATGAAATTAAATTACACGCTCGCCTATGCGGACGGCAAATTGATGAACGAATTATTAAAAATAAGCAAATTCCCGGGCATTCCGCAAAGTTATCTGATTGACCGCGACGGAAGATTGCGCGGCGTTTTTACCGGCGGCGGACCGAAAGTTATCAATCAATTGAAAGATGTAGCCGAAAAAGTCGTAAATGAGTAATAATAATTTAACTGTTTAATTTTCCAATTTCACGATTTCGTATAAAATTTACGGAAAACGTAATGCTCCAAATGTGAATCCAAGTGTTTGAAGATCGGGTTTCGAGCGTTTAACCCGTCTGATACGGCAAAAGTGATTTTATGGCATTGTTATTGCCTCAATAATTAACGGCGCACATTTTATCTTTCCCCTCTGTGCCTGAAAAAAACAAGGAAAGAGGAAATTAAAGAAATGAAAATCTTAAAACAATTATTATTTGCAGTTGCGGTTATGTTTTGCTTTTCGATAGCGGCATCAGCGCAAACTCAGGATAAAAAGCCGCCTCCAAAAGACCCGCCTGTCGTCGTCGTTAAGGAAAAAAAACCGCCAAAGGAAGATAAATCGAAGAACGACAAGAATAAAGATAAGGATAAAGACAATGTAAAAAAACCGGAAATGATGTTTTATCTGTCAAACAATCAAATTGAGATGAGTTCGATTTAACCATTTGAGATTGAGAAAATCACAAAAGCGGCACGTAAGGTTTGCCGCTTTTGTGATTTTAAATTCGCCGTTCTGAACTGTTATGCCGCAAACAAATAAAGGACAAAAGCGCGGCGAAGAAATCAAAGGCTGGGAAAACCACAAAACAAACTATTCAATCGGAAAACCGCCCGCGTCTTCGATTGTTTCGTCAATTTTTCATCAATTCAATTTTATTGGTTCGATACGGTTTTTAATCCAATCAGTAAACTTTTCTAAATCTATTTCTTGTTTTGCGATTCCTTCACAAATACTTATTACTTCTTCATCAATGTCATCAAATGATACCCGCAAATTATATCCGTTCAATTCTAAAAAAATTGTACAAGCTAAAATGCCGGTTCTTTTATTGCCGTCGTGAAAGACATGTTTTGCTATTATATTCCAACCTAAAGCAGCGGCTTTTTGTTCTATTTCCGGGTAAATTTCATTGCCAAATATTTCAGCATCCAGAGAATCCAACGTATAGATAAGTGTTCCCGGGTTGATTAAATTGCTATCGGCAGCATAAAAAGAACCGCCGAAAGCATCAATTGCTTGGCGGTTTATCTCTATAATCTCATCAAGATTTAACGCTTTGCCAGTTCTTGCCACGTTTTAGAATGTTCCTTAAGTCTGCGTTCAAGAATCATTTTGACACTTGGACGCACTTTTCTTGCCTGAACACCATTGGCTTTCGCATAACTTTCTTGCTTAATCTCTGTTTTTTTAATTTCTTCTTTAATCATTGGAGTAGCCATAAAGACCTCTTTAATTTTTGCGTTTTAGCAATAATGAATTTTCATTATCAACTAATAATCTCTTTAGATGTCAATGAAAAATTCATAGTTGCCATCAAAGACGATAAGCAAATTAAAATTTGCTTATGACAAAGATAGCATTATTAAAATAGATTTATCAACAAAAATTTTGAAAATACTTCAGGCTATCCAATCGGAAAACCGCCCGCGTCTTCGATTGTTTCGTCAATTTTTTCCATCAATTCAATCGTTTGCGACAGCGCGGAAACTACCTTTGCGTAATGTTCCAGATCGTCAAAATTGAGCATTCTGCCTTTGCGGTCTTTGAGCCATTTACCCAAAACCTGATAACCGCCGATGTGAAAACTCCAAGCGTCTTCCGGGACATTAACATATTTTTATTTTTTTTGAGAACTGTGCTAAAATTCGGACATTATGCAAAAAGTGGAAACAATTTATCAACAATCAATTTTGCCGCTTCCAAATGGAGAAAAACTTCGGCTTGCAGCAATTATTTTGCAAAATTTGACCAACCACGAAAAGTCAAAAAAACCGGCACTGGATTTGCTGCGAGAACTTCCGAACACACGGGTTTTTAGTTCATTGAAAGACGTTGACAATCATTTAAAGGCGGAGCGTGAATCTTGGGACAACTAAGTTTTCCGCCGAACGCAAAAGTTTATCTCGACACCGCACCGATTATTTATAGCGTAGAAAAACACGCAGATTGTTGGCAAATTCTCATTTCGCTCTGGCAATCTTTAAAAGATGAAGAAATTGAAGTATTTACAAGTGAACTGACTTTGCTTGAAACACTCGTCCAACCGATCAAACAAAATAATCAAATTCTTATTTCAGCTTACGAATCACTTCTTACTGCAACCGAAATCAGTCTTGTGCCGATTAATCTTGATATTTTACGTGAATCGGCAAATTTACGGGCGACGGAAAACTTAAAAACGCCCGACGCAATTCACGCGGCAACAGCATTTTTTTCAAATTGTTCTTATTTCGTTACCAATGATAACGGATTCAAACGACTTTCAAACATTCACGTAATTATTTTGGATGATTTGATTTGATTTTGCCTAAAGTCTTTTTTCTTGCTCCACATTTCATTCAATCGGAAAGCCGCCGTTTTCTTCGATTGTTTCGTCAATTTTTTCCATCAATTCAATCGTTTGCGACAGCGCGGAAACTACTTTTGCGTAATGTTCGAGATCGTCAAATGAAAGCGTTCTGCCTTTGCGGTCTTTGAGCCATTTGTAGAGAACTTGATAACCGCCGATGTGAAAATTCCACGCGGTTTCAGGGACATTTTCAAAATACTGTGTTTTGTTGATATAAACTTTTTCGTCTTTGTATTTCGGCGCGAACTCGACTTCGTTTGAGCCTTTTTCGGGAAATGTTACATCGGTTTCGATGTCGGTTTCCAAAAGATGCAGATCAACAAGGCGTTCGCCGAAACGCGCAAGTTCAAAGAAAAGCAGATAATTTGAAGTCAAAGGCAGACGCGGGAAGTCTATTTTGAGAAACTCGGCGTAGCGGGCGCGATAGGTCGGCGAATGGAAAACGGCGTAAGTGTAGTAAAAAACGTCCTCAGAACCAAAATTATTTACTAAATCTCCTGTTCCACTAAGGAAAAACTCAAGTCCAAGTTTTTTGGATAACTCCATGTAAAAATCTTGATTGAGGTTTGTTTCGCTAGTTTCCCAAAATCCTTTTTCAAATATACTATTTCTTTCAGGTGGATAAAGGTAAAGTGGAAAAATTTGAGCATTATCTAAAGATGAAATAATACACTTATCTGTGATTTGATTTGTAACAAAGAAATTTCCGACAAACTCATTTCTTGGTCTGCGTAATAAACAAAGAGCAAGATTTTTAGAAAGCAGATTTCTCATAAATTCACTTCGAGAACGTGCAAGCAAATCAGAATCATACAAAACGAATCGCTTATCAAAAAGCCGATAAGAATAAGACTGCAAATTACTTTTTTGATCGTCTTCAATTTCAAAATCTAAAACGGAAAATTTTACATATTCTTTATCGTTTCCTGTTGTTACGCCCATACTATTTTCAGGCATTATATCGGTAATTTTCCAACCGCTTTCGTATTCTTCGCGCAAAGTTTCATCTTGCGGCGTGAACAGATAAAAAGGTTTGTTCGGTTCGATTTCCGTCCATTCGGTTGTCGTTTTATCATTTCGCAAAAGCCATTGATATTTTCCGCCCGTCAATTCCTTTTCGTCATTCGCGTTTTCCGTCCAGATTTCGCGCACGCCGTAAAGATGTTTGTGAAAAACTTTGCATAATTTTTCACCGCAGAGACGCAGAGACGCAGAGTTTTCTTTTATTTCTACTCCGCGCCTTTGCGTCTCTGCGGTGACATTTCTTTTTATAAAAATCCCGATTGAAACGCCTTGCTGAATGTCGAAAACATTTTGATCGGCTGTGCCGTCCGGCGATTTTTCCTTCTTTTTCGAGTTGCCGTGTAAATCCAGAATATAAATTTCGTCAAACGATTTCATCAGCGATTGCCGCATTCCGCGAAACGTCGGATTGTCCAGATAACCGTGATTTGTTACAAAAGCCAGAACGCCGTAGCCGGTTTGGTCAATGCGCCACTGCGAAAAACGAATAAATTTAACGTAATCGTCATTGAGCCATTTCGGATTGCGTTCGCCGAGCGGTTTGCCGTCAACCATAAAATAATTGTCGGTTGGTTGTTCTTTGAACGAATCCGTTCCGCGCAGCAAACCGTTGATCCAGTTGCCCGTGTTCGCCGAATGTCCCGAATACGGCGGATTTCCCAAAATCACCATCACGGGTTTGTCCTGCTGAATTTCGCGCCCCGCCCGCGCTTCGTTGTTGATAAAAGCGGAAAACGCGCCCGCGTCTTCTCTGAGCGCGGCAAAATCGAGCGTGTTATTGAGATAAATTCGCAAACGCTCGTCCGTGTCGAATTTGTAGCCGGTTTCTTCGAGCAGCAAACCGAGTTTTAAATGCGCGACCGCATAAGGCGCAACAAGCAGTTCAAACCCGAAAATGCGCGGCAATAGATGTTCTGAAACGTAGCCGTCCCACATTCCTTTATTTTTCTCATAACGCGCCGCAATGTTTTTGATGACGTTATACAAAAATGTTCCCGTTCCCGTCGCCGGATCGAGAATCAAAACTTTGTGCGTTCCGTCTTCAAGTTTTGACGAATCCGCCAAACCTTTCGGCAATCCGAAATCATTCTGCAAAATCTTGTCAACGCTTCGCACGATATAAGAAACGACGGGTTCGGGCGTGTAATAAACGCCGCGCATTTCGCGCATTTTCGGATCGTATTCGGCAAGAAATGTTTCGTAGAAATGCACAACCGGGTCTTCTTGTCTAGTGCGTTTGCCAAAATCCTGCAAAATCGCCGAAATGTCGGTTCGATTAAGCAGTTCCGCCAGATCGTCAACCGCCCAAACGATGCGTTCGTCCAAATTTATGCCGCCGATGCGGTCAAACGTCTGTTTCAAAAACGGATTCGTTTTCGGAATCAAATAAGCCGCTTCTTTGCGCGTGAATGGCGGTTTTGTGTCGAAACATCGCGCCGTAAAAAGTCCGTAAGCAATCGTCTGCGAATAAAGATCGGCAAATTCGTTTTCGGTCAAATTCGGCAAAAGCGTTTTCTGGAAACTCTCAAATTGTTCGTGCAGATTGTTTTCTTTGGAATTTTCTTCATCCGTCAAAGCCTTTTCTATAGTCTGCCGGATAAGTTTCGTGATCGAAGCCATTCGCTTGGCAAGTTCTTTCGGCGTGGCGACCGTCGGAATCTCTTTTGTCAGAAATTCTTTGAATAAATTCGTCAACTGAATTTCAGCATCGGCTCTCGCGTGTAAATTCCCGTCTTTATCAAATTCGGCAAGCGTAATATTGGCGACAACTTCGCCGCGCACATACCAGCGAAAATCGAGATAATTCGTATAAATAATGTTATTCAGCGAATCGAGATATTTTTTAAGCTGCTCTTTTTCGCGCTTGTCGAGTTTGTCCAAATCCTTGCCGACATCCTTCGCTTCTATATAACCGAGCGGAATTTCCCGCTTGCGAATCACATAATCCGGCGCGCCGAACGTTCGCCGTTTCGGTTCGTTGATCGCTTCAATATCTTTGCCGAACGATTCGATCAAACTTATAAGTGAATGTCGGTAAGTGTGTTCGGTGGCAAGTTTCGATTGAAAGGATTTTTCAATTTCTTTGAGATATTGGGAAAAATTATTCATTGGAGCTTCCTTCTTATTCTGGAATTATCAAATCAATCTTTTGTCTGCCGTTTTTGCGGTAAATGTGAAAATCGGAATCTAAAGTGAAAACAGCCGAATTATCCGTCAATTCGCTCATTCGGACAAGACACGCATCGGCAAGCGACATCGGCACGTCTTTGTATTTCTGCACTAAGGTTTGAATCGCGTCAACTTCATCGGATAAAGAAAAATCAATCGTCAGAAAACCGGCTTTGAGCATTGCCAGAACATTCTTTTTGCCGTGGTGCAGATGTGAAAGCAGAAAACAACTTTCGGTGATGACGGATTCGCAAACCGAATACGGCGCGGGTAGAGTCTTCATCTGCTCGAACGTCCAGTGGTGGTGTTCGTCGCGTTTGTCGAGATAAGCAACGATCACGCCTGAATCAGCGATTGTTTTCATTTCGTTTCAGCAAGGCTTTCTTTTCGCCTTCTTTAGTTCCGAAGCCTTCCATATATTTTTTGTTAGTTGATAAATCGCCTAAACCGCTGTCGAGCGAACCGGCAAGACTTATTGCCAATTCAGCTTCGATGTCGAAAATAGTTTTGAATGCCTTCACGCTTTTATCTTTTGTTTGATTGCCGTTTTCCGTCTTTTGCGGTCTGCCGGGTTTGCGCTCAAATGTCTGCAAACGCAGTACTTCACTTTCCGGGATAAAATTATCGCGCCCGATTTTTTCGGCTTTCGTGATAACGCCTTCAATAATCATCTGTCTAACTCTTGCAGTCGAAACACCCAGCTTTTCCGCCGTCTGCGATGTGGTTAAATAATCTTTCATCATTCCCAAAATTTAACACATAAAAAAACCTTACGCAAGCGTAACTATATTATTAGTTGGAAACAACAAATTCTAAACTTTATGGAGTAACTCCAATGATTAAATTAACCACAGAAAACACACAAAATGCCTTCGCCAAATGTTCAGGTGTGAACACTAAAGGTTAAACGAAAGTTTAGATTAAATTGCATAAAGACAAATTATTTAGTGGGAAGTTAGGCGGGAACAGGAAAAGGAGCAACTTCAAGATGCCTCTAAGTTGTTGAAAACAAAGTTGCTCCCGGCAGGAATTGAACCTGCGACCTTTCGCTTAGGAGGCGAACGCTCTATCCAACTGAGCTACGGAAGCACAAAAGATTGTGGATTTAAAATTTTGAACCGGGCAAAATTTATGTGTCGTATCTGATTAAAGAACGCACGTCGTAACCGTTAAATTTCTCGCGTCCCTGTAAAAAACTAAGTTCGACGACAAACAGCAAGCCGACGATTTTTCCGCCCAAACCTTCAACTAAATCAACTACTGCTTTCGCCGTGCCGCCGGTTGCCAGCAAATCGTCCATAATTAATACTTTATGTCCTTCGCCAATTGCATCTTTGTGCATTTCGAGCGTGTCTTGTCCGTATTCCAAATCATACGAAACCGAAACTTTTTCGGCAGGCAGTTTTTTCGGCTTGCGGACAGGCACGAAACCTGCGCCGAGATGATAGGCAAGCGGCGCGGCGAAAATAAAACCGCGCGATTCGACACCGATTACCGTGTCAATTTTCTCGCCTTCATATTCAGCGGCAAGCGCGTCAATCGTCTGCTTTAAACCGTCTGCATCTTTTAAAAGCGTGGTAATATCGTAAAAATTTATGCCTTTTTTCGGAAAATCAGGCACTTCGCGTATAAGTTTTCTTAAATGTTCCATTATTCAGTTATCAGCCGACAATTATCATTTTTGACAATTGATTAAGCTATCTTTCGATTCTAAATGCCGAATATAAATTGCCCGGTTCGAGAACGATTTCTTCAACGTCTTCGACTCTCGAAAAATGCGGTCCCGCCGCTAAATCATCGGCAAATTCTTTGACGGATTTCTCGTCGCCTTCGGCTAAAGTTTCGACTTTTCCGTCTTTGAGATTTTTTACATAACCGCGAACTTGATGCCGTGCGGCGGCGCGTTGTGCGAAGAAACGATAGCCCACACCCTGCACAAGTCCGCTGATTATAAATTTTCGGGCAACAATCATATCAGTTATCAGTTATCAGCTATCAGTCAACAGTTGATAACTGATAACTGTTGACTGATAACTGTTTAGCCGAGAGCATCCAAACACTCCATTAAACTTCGTTGCCGGCAAGTGTAGACCGGCAATCCGCGCATTGTAAATTTGCTTGCCGGATTTTGTTTGAGTTCTTCGGCGAGTGCGAGAAAATCTTTCGGTTCGTCGGTTTCAAACGATATTATAAATTCCTGATCGCTAAAACCGAAAGCGTGTGTTAAGTGAATTTTTATATTTTCAAATCTTTTGCCGACCATAAAATTTTCTTCGACCAATGCTTCGCGTTCTTCGCCTGATTTTTCACACCATTCGCTGTTTTTGGCGCACGGATAGAGAAAATGATATTTTTTTGCGCCCGCGACGACGTGAAAACGATCTTCGAGATTTGAGTTTTCAACGTGCGGAATAAACATTCGCTTTTTTGTTACCGACAGATAGTTATCGGTCGTTTCAAGATAGCTGCCTAAATTTGTGCGATAAAGTCTGGCGGTCATTTCCTGAATCAAATCCAGACAATTGCCGATGCGCCAAAACATCAAATCCGCTTTTGAATCAAAACCGACCAGCGAATAACTGAACAAAAGCATATCTTTATAATACTGCGAAAAGATATTTTGAAACTCACTTTTAAAAATACGCTTTGTTTCGCTGTTGAGTTTGCGCCAATCGGGATTAACGCGCAGAAACATAAAATTTACAAATTGTTTTTCGATTGAAGGAAATTGCTGTGGGTCTTTGTTATAAGAAACAAGACGTAATCCGCCGCCGTCAGTAGTTTCCTTTTCCGAATTTAATAATTCCATTATTTATTAGTCCTTTTGTTTTTTGTTGTTAAATGAATTTACCAAATTGATATAGACCAAGCAGAAAATTATTGAGTAATAACAAAATTAACAAATGCTGAAGACATTTGAGAGAAGAATTTTCCGTGATTATTGTGCCAACTTTTGTCAGCATTGTCCAAACGGCAAATATTTATAACTGCAAATAATTCGCGTCCGGCTATTAAACCGAAACCAAAACGGTTCTAAAAATTATACGATTTATTCGCATTTGCTTGCGGCATCAGCGCAAATGGCTTTTAATGGAAGTGAGGTAAAATATCTGTTGCGGGAGGAATTTCGATGATTAAAAGTTTATTTGATGAAACTGAAGAACAAACTCAAAACAAAATTAAAGAAACGATTCAGCCTGAAACGCAAATAAAATTTAGAACTCTGCCGAATGAAAATGATTTGACTGAAAAATTTTCGGCAAATGACGCGGAAACGAACAATTTACTTGAATCGCAACCGATTGTTGATTCGGATAACAGACGGGAAACGGCGATTTTGCAGGATGCAGATGACACTGCGCCAAGTATAGATGACAACCTGCCGAATGTAACTTTTACTTTATCCAACCCGTTTGAACCAACAGGTGTGACTGAAATACCAAAAAAAGAAACAGATGAACCGCTGCTTTTTCAAATGCAAAGCAAGCCCGAATCAACCGCCGAAACCGCGCGGAAAAGTGGATTGGCAATGTCAGCGGCGATTGCGCTGTTCGGTTCTGTAGTTTTTTTGCTGATAATCGGCTGGTTTGCCGATTTGCTTCTTGGAACTTCGCCGTGGGGAATTATCGGCGGAATCGTTCTCGGTTCGATTATCGGCTTTTTTCAATTTTTCAGAATGACTTCGCAAATTTTGAAAAACAAAGACTAATTTGAGAAAAATTGCACAAATTCATTTCTAAACTGCTTTACTGCTTTGAATTTTCCGCTCGAACCTTATAAAATGCTTGTTTCGCCATGAGCGACGATTTCAAATCTACAACGGACGAAGAAACGACAGTTGTTCCGATTTCACATTCGAGAATTTTGTGGATTATGGCAATTGTCTTGATTGTCGCTGTAATGGGAAGTTTGATTTTTGCACAGTGGCGCGTAACGGTCGGCTTAATTCTCGGCGGAATTTTGTCGTTTATAAATTATTATTGGTTGAAATTCGCGCTCAAAAGTGTTTTTGATAAAGCGATTGAAGGCGCAAAGCCGAGATTTTTAGTCGGTAAATATATTTTGCGTTATTTTGCCATCGGCGCGGTTGTCGTGTTGGTTTTTCTGACCAAAGTTATTTCGGTTGTCGCGGTAATTTGCGGACTTCTTGCTTTTGCGGCGGCGATTTTAATAGAATCTTTTATTTTAGTTTTTATACATATTTCAAAACGAAAGGAAATTTAAGAATGTTTTTATTTGCGGAAGGCGGTGGACATCACACGCCGTTAATTGTTGAATTTGTCAATTATTATTTAGGCGAGCCGGTTTTGAGATTTGAAAAGGCTGTTACACTTCCGATGTGGCAAAAACTTTTCAATTTATTTGGCGTAACCGCGAAACCCGAAACGGTTTTCGGACCTTACACGGCGGAAAATGCGATTCCGTGGTATACGGTAATGTTTGTGATTGCGTGTATTTTGACGCTGGTTGTCATCTGGATTTTTAAAGGAAAACTTTCCGAAGACGATCCAAAACAAGGACAATTGACGCTCGAAGCCGGATTTGTCGCGTTAAAAGATTTGATTATCAGCGTCATCGGCAATCACGGTTACCAATACTTTCCGGTGGTCGCCACATTTGCCGTGCTGGTTTTAATTTCCAATTTGATGGGGCTTTTCCCGATGTTTATGGCACCGACGGCTTCGGTCAACGTAACCTTCGCGCTCGGTATCGCGTCGTTTGTCTATTACAATTATGTCGGAATCCACGAAAACGGACTGCTCAATCATTTGCGGCATTTTGCCGGTCCAAAACTTCCTTTACTATTGGCAATATTTATCACACCGTTGATTTTCGGCATTGAAATTGTCAGTAATTTGATTCGTCCGCTGACGCTCGGTGTGCGGCTTTTTGCCAATATGTTTGCCGATGAACAGATTTCTTCGCAAATTTCCGGTTTGTATGCGCCGTTCACCCAAATTTTACTGCCGATTATTTTAATGCCGCTGGCGGTTTTCGTCGCGTTTGTGCAAACGCTTGTTTTTACTTTGCTTTCGATGATTTACATCAGCGAGGTTACACACGCGCCGCACGAGCATGTTCACGGCGGCGAACATTCGCATATTACCGGAGAAGCGATTACGACGGCTCACGTTTAAAAAATTTTAGATTTGCGATTGGCGATTGGTCGCAATGTTTTAGATAGTTTAACTTCAATCGCTTTATCGGAAGAATTTAACAAAATTGAAAAAACAAATCTGCATTTCATAGAAGATATGCCCGCACGCAACAGGAGCCTCGTCTCTACGGAGTATAAAAACGAGCGCATACCGGAAGTGAGGCGAAATTATAAATCCCGCAGATTTGCTGAAATTTTGTTACATTCTTTACCAATTTAATAAAAAATACAGGAGACTAAAAAAATGAATAAATTCAAATATATTTTCTTTTCCGCCCTTGCGCTTTTCGTAATGGCGATTCCGGCACTCGCGCAAGGCGTGGCGGATAATGAATCAACCGTGGCATCGTCCAAAGCACTCGCCACCGGCTTGGGTGTTGTCGGTTTCGGTTTGGCGGCAGGTTTGGCTGGTATCGGTCAAGGTTTGGTCGGTTCGCGGGCGGCGGAAGGCGCGGCGCGTAATCCGGGGGCGGCGGGAACTGTGCAGACATTGATGATTATTGCGCTGGCTCTGATCGAGTCGCTCGTGTTGTTTGCGCTGCTCATCGTTTTCGTTCAGCTGTCGTCAAACAGATAGAATTTAATTTTTGAAACTACAAATATACATTGAATAAAATAAAAAAGTTTGGCGTTTTATTCGTGTGATTTGCGGCAAAATCTTCGCGGGCGAAGTCTTCGGGCTTTGTCCGCACTTTTTTATTCCAGATTGCAGATTCAAAATTCCAGATTTTTAGATTCCACTTTTCGGAATTTCTTATAATCTGCAATCTGCAATCTGGAATTTGGAGTCTGGATTACAACTTATTGCAATATTTTTGAATCGAATCGTTATTTAAAGCGTATAATTATAAAAATATTTTACAGGGAAAAATGTTAAATCAATTTATCGGACAAAATTTAGCGGACAAATATCAAATTGACGAAGTGTTGCGCGACAGCGGATTGGGAAAAATCTATCGCGCGACGCACCTTTTGATGGACAAGCACGTTACGGTGAAAATTCTGCCGCCCGCGCTGGCGGTTGATGAAAGCATCGTCAAACAGTTTTCCGCCGAAGCGCGAACGGTTTCGCATATTTCTCATCCGAATATTCTGAACGTAACCGATTTTGGTTCTGACAAAAACGGCGCGGTTTATATTGTAATGGAAGACGCTGACGGTGAAACATTGGAGCAGGTTATTCAACGCGAAGGCAAATTTCCCGTTGAACGCGCAATCAAAATCACACATCAAATTGCCGCCGCACTTTCCGCCGCTCACGCTAACGGCGTTAATCATCATCATTTAAACAGTCAAAATGTTCTGCTCACGCACACGGCTCACGAACCGGAAATTGTTAAAGTTTTGGATTTCGGCTCGGAAACGGCTTACGAAAATGACGGATTTGATGAAGATACGAATTTGAGAGATTTGGAGTATCTTTCGCCCGAACAAAATTCATCGGTTTCCGAAGCAGACGAACGCTCCGATGTTTATTCGCTCGGCGTAATTTTCTATGAAATGTTAGCGGGTGAAGTTCCGTTCGCGGCGGAAAATCCGACGGATTTAATGATGAAGCAAGCGGAAAATCCGCCCGTTCCGCTTTCCGCTTTTCGCAGCGATTTACCCGATTATATCGAGCCGATTGTCATTAAAGCCTTGGCGAAAAATCCCGAAATGCGCTATCAAAGTGCCGGAGAATTTGCCGATGTGCTGAGTCGAATTTCGGCAAACCCCGCCGAAGCGAGAACGGTTGTATCAGATGATGAAGGCTTGAAAAATAATTTGTGGAAAACCGCCTTTGTCGTTTTAATCGGAGTTGTCGGTTTGAGCGCGGCGATGATTTATTTTACGCAGAGCAAACAAACTAATCCGGTAACGCAACTGCCAACCGATGCCAACGCACAGCCCGTGCAGCCGCTCAATCCGGCAACCGGAATGAACGAGCAGGGTTCAGCGGGATTTGTTCCGTATTCAGCGGATGGAATGATGCCGAATTCAAATATGAGTGTGCCGCAACAGATACCAAACGGCGACGGTTTCGGTGACGGTTACAATCCGTGGGCAAGCGGAAAACCACCGGCAGGCGCACCGCCGCAACAGTACGTTGCGCCGGGCGGACAAATCTACACGATTCCGGGCGACGGCAGCCAATTTATGCCGCAGGACGGCGGCTATGTTCTAGTTCCGCAGCCAATGAATACAAACGCCAATGTGAATGTAAAACCTGCGCCGACACCGAAAACAACGGCGAGCCAAGCAAACACGCAAACTCAAGCTTCACCGACACCGGCGCAAAATACTCAACCGACACCGGAAACAAAACCGACTGTCGCGCCAAAAACAGAAAAAACACCCGCAAAACCTGTTGAGAAACCGACGGAGAAACCGGCGACAAAACCGCCTGTTTCATCTGAGAAGCAAATGCAAAGCGGCAAAGAACAGGATTCTTTGTAAAAGATGAGGGCGAAAGGATAAGGGATAAAGTAAGAATAAAAACAAAGATTCTAATTTACAGACCACTTATAAAGTTTATGTATCCGACTTTTCTTACTTTATCCTTTCGCCTTTCGCCTTTCGCCTTCATCCTTTAGAAGAGTTCTTGTAAATTTTCCCGCGCCGTTTCAATTAAATTGTTATCTATTGAAATAATTTGCAAAATACCGCTTGGCGAAAATTTCGATCCTTCGTTTTCAGCCAAAAATTCCATCAATTTTTCGGGCGCGATTTTAGCATTTTCGCTGAGTTTGACGGCGAATCCGTCTTTTGTTTTATCAACTGAAACAATATGCATTTCTTCCGCTAATTTTCTTAAACGCGCATATTCAAACAGGTTTTCCACCGATTTCGGCATTTTGCCGTAACGGTCTTGAATTTCTTCGTAAATGCGGCGCAAAACTTCTTCATTGTCAGCCGAAGAAATGCGTTTATAAGTTCGTAATCTCTGCGAAGTTTCTGAGATATAATCCTGCGGAATTGAAACGTCAACGCCGAGATTGATCGAAACGCTCGTTTCATCTTCGACAGTTTCGCCTTTTAATTCTTGGATTGTGCGTTCCAACATTTTTGTATAGAGATCAAAGCCGAGCGCGTCTAACTGTCCCGATTGCTGACCGCCGAGAATATTTCCCGCGCCGCGCAATTCCAAATCGAGCGCGGCGATACGAAAACCCGCGCCCAGATCGGAAAATTCCCTGATTGCCGAAAGACGACGGCGCGCAATCGTCGTAAGTTCCAATTCGCCCGGAATCAAAAGATATGCGTAAGCGCGGCGATTTGAACGCCCGACTCTTCCGCGCAGTTGATAAAGCTGCGAAAGCCCGTAATTATCGGCGCGGTTAATAATTATCGTGTTTGCACGCGGAATGTCAATGCCGTTTTCGATGATCGTCGTCGCCACCAGAACATCGTATTTGTAATCAATAAAATCGAGCATCACCGCTTCGAGTGCTTTTTCGTTCATTTGCCCGTGTCCGATGGCGACGCGCGCGTTCGGCACGATTTTTTGAATGTGCGCGGCAATTGTTTCAATAGTTTCGACGCGATTGTGAATAAAAAATATTTGCCCGTTGCGCGATAATTCCAGTTCAATCGCCGACTTTATAACGCTTTCGGAAAACTGTACGACCTGCGTATTTATCGCCAAACGGTCGCGCGGCGGCGTTTCAATTACGGACAAATCGCGCATTCCGAGCAGAGACATATTCAAAGTGCGCGGAATCGGCGTAGCTGAAAGTGTCAAAACGTCAACTTTCTTTTTCAATTGTTTGAGCTTTTCCTTGTGCGCGACTCCAAATCTTTGCTCTTCATCAACGACGACCAGACCGATTTTCGGCATTTTGACATCATTCGATAAAATACGGTGCGTGCCGATTAAAATATCAACTTCGCCTTTTTCGGCTTTAGCGACGACTTCCTTTTGCTCTTTCGGCGAACGAAACCGCGAGAGCAGTTCGATTGAAACGGGAAACGCGGAAAATCTTTGTTTAAATGTTTCCGAATGCTGGTAAGCGAGAATCGTCGTTGGCGTTAAAATGGCAACCTGTTTGCCGTCCATCACGGCTTTGAATGCCGCCCGCATCGCCACTTCCGTTTTGCCGTAACCGACATCGCCGACAACTAATCTATCCATCGGAACGGCAATTTGCATGTCGTTTTTTGAATCCTCAATCGCGGCGGCTTGGTCAACGGTTAATTGATATGGAAACGCATCTTCAAATTCCTTTTGCCACGGCGTATCGGCGGAAAACGCAAATCCCTGCACCATTTTTCGTTCGGCGTAAAGACGAAGGAGTTCGTCCGCCATATCGCGCATCGCGCGTTTCGCCTTCGCCTTCGTTTTCTGCCAGCCGAGTCCGCCCAAACGATCCAAAGTCGGCGCGATTCCTTCGCCCGAACCGTAACGCGAAACCAAATCCAAACGCTCGACCGGCACAAATAATTTCGCGTTTTCGGCATACATCAACAGCATAAACTCGCGTTCGCTGCCCTGCGCCGAAATCGTCTGCAAACCTTCAAAACGCCCGATTCCGTGGTCAACGTGAACGACGAAATCGCCCGCTTTCAAATCGCGGAAATCAGAAACAAACGCCGCAGTTTTACTTTTGGACTTTGGACTTTGGACTTTGGACTTTGGACTTTTATGTTCGTGCTGCGTAACTTCGCCGAAAATATCGGTTTCGGTGTAAACAATCAAATCCAGCGCGGGAATTTCAAAACCGCTTGACAAATCGCCGACGAAAAGCGAATTTTCCGGCAGTGCAACATCATAATCGCGCAAAATTTCTTCCAGTCTTTCGGCTAAACCGAGTGTCTGCATTACAAAATTTTGCTGTCTAAATTTTTGATTTTTAGATTTTATCTCATTGGCAAATTCTTTGACGTTGCCGTGAAATTTGCGCGTCGAACGCGAACTGATTTCGATGTCAACGGATTTTTCGGCGGACGGAAATAAGAAGAGCGGGTTTCGCCCTTTGTCCTTTGTTCTTTGTCGTTCATTTTCTGATTCGCTGTTTCCAAATTGTTCAACCAATTGAAATTGTTCATCCGTCTGCGCGGCGGTTTTGCCCAAAGCGCGAAGTTCGATACGGTTTTTTTTATCCAAATTTTCGCGCAAATCTTCAGCCGACAAAAATAATTCATTCGGCGCAAGTCCTATTTCATCGTGTTCATTTATTTCAGCAAAACGCTTTTCTAAATGTTCGTAGAATTCCGCCAGAGAGCTTTCAACCAAGGTCGGTTCGTCAACGACAAAAACGCCGTCTTTCAAAAATTCAAAAACATTTGAATTACGCGGTTTGACGAGCGGAATTAAAGATTCCCAACCGGAAAAATCTTCCCCTTCGATGGCAAAATCCGTGCGGTCTTTCAAGTTTCGCGCAAAGCGTTCGTCGGCAAATCGTTCTTCTGCAAAAAATGCCCAGTCTTTGAAATCCTGCGCTTTCGCCGCAAATTCTCGCATCGGCGCGATTGAAATGTCCTTTAATTTATTGATCGAAAGCTGCGTTTCCGCGTCAAACCCCCGAATCGAATCAACCGTGTCACCGAAGAACTCGATGCGAACCGGATTTTCCGCGTCTGGCGACCAAACATCAATAATTCCGCCGCGCATACTAAATTCGCCGATGTTTTTGATCGGCTCCTCGCGCACATAACCGCTTGCCCTGAGTTTTTCAATTAAAATATCCGGCGGAAAATCTTCGTTGAGTTTCAAAATCGCGCCGAGTGCGCCGATTTCTTCCGGCGAAACGGTTTTGGTAATCAAAGATTTGGCAGAAGCGACAACAAAATCTGGCTGATTTTGCGTCAATTTCCAAAGCGTTAAAGCTCGTTTTTCTAGAGTTTCTGTGTGCGGCGAAATTCCGGCGTAAACATCGCTTTCCATCGAAGGCAATGTCAAAATTCCGGCTTTATTCGATTTGGAATCTGAAATCTGAAATCTGGACTTAAAAAACTCCAAATCACATTCCCAATTTTCAAGTTCTTTGTTTGAATCGGCGACGACGAAAAAAGTTTTATCCGTTTCAGCTTGTAATTTTGCGAGAATAAAAGCACGGGAAGCGATTGAGGTTAAATCGTTTAGGGAAACTATACGGCTTCCGCTTTTTAGCGCGTTTTGGAGACGTTCAAATTCAGTTTTAATTTCGGCTGGAATTGTCATAAAAAATAAAGATCAACATTTTTGTTAACTGACTTTCGATATGGACAAAAATTTGGATGGCATTTTTAATAGTTTAATTTTTTACAACTTCTAAATTTGATTGATAAAACCAGATATTGGAATTGTTGAAGACAAAACCGAAAACAACATTTCTAGAAATTACTTCAACTGTCAGCAATGCGACACTTAAAGTAATTTGTAAAGATGTCAGTTAAAACCACCTGCAAAAATAGAATTTGAAATTTGCCGAATTTGAAATTTAAAACAAAAAAGGCGGGAAATAATCAATTATTCCGCCTTTTTTAATTATTCGATAATCGTTCTTATTTCGTTTGAGTTCGAATCGCTCGACCAAATTTGCGGTGTTTCGATTTTTTCTTCGACCGGCTTTTCTTCCAATGCAAACTGCAAAACTTCGTCAATCGAATAAACCGCGTGAATCGTTAAATCTTCGCGCACCTCTTCCGGCACATCGGCTAAATCCTTTTCGTTTTCCTTTGAAATAATAATCGTTTTCAAACCGAAACGATGCGCGGCGAGCAGTTTTTCCTTTAAACCGCCAATCGGCAGAACCTTTCCGCGCAGCGTAATTTCGCCGGTCATGGCGACATCATGCCGCGCCGATTTGCCGGTCAAAGCCGAAACCATCGCCGTCGCCAAAGTAATTCCCGCGCTCGGACCGTCTTTCGGAATCGCGCCTTCGGGAACGTGAATATGCAAATCCTTTTTGTGAAAATCCTTCGGGTCAATGCCGAGTTTTTCGGCTCGTGTGCGAACGACAGTCAGCGCGGCGTGCGCCGATTCCTGCATCACTTCGCCGAGTTTTCCGGTTAATTTGACATTGCCGCGACCTTTCACAACCGTCGCTTCGACCTGCAAAACGTCGCCGCCGAATTCCGTCCACGCCAAGCCGTTGACAAGTCCGACTTCCGATTTTCTGGCAATGTCCTGTTTGCGAAAACGAATTGTGCCAAGTAATTCGCGCACTTTTTCCGCGTCAATTACTTCCTTAAAATCCTCATCTTTGCCGGACGCGACAAACTTTCTGGCGATTTTTCGCAAACACGAACCGATTTCCCTTTCCAAGTTGCGAACGCCGGCTTCGCGCGTGTAATGGCGGATGATTTCCAAAACGCCATCGTCGGTAAATTTTACTTTTTCCGTGTTTAAACCGTTGCCTTCGGCTTGTTTCGGAATCAAATGACGCTTGGCAATCTGCGCTTTTTCGCGTTCTGTGTAGCCGGAAAGCGACAAAATTTCCAATCTGTCCTGCAAAGCGGCGGGAATCGTGTGCAGAACATTCGCCGTCGCAATAAAGAAAACCTGCGACAAATCGTAATCTACATCCAAATAATGATCGCGGAACGTATTATTTTGTTCGGGATCGAGAACTTCCAAAAGTGCCGCCGACGGATCGCCGCGAAAGTCTTTGCCGATTTTATCAACTTCGTCCAATAAAATCACCGGATTGATTGTTCCGGCGCGTTTCATCAACTGCACAATTTGACCGGGCAATGCGCCGATATAAGTTCGGCGATGTCCGCGAATTTCGGCTTCGTCGTGAACACCGCCTAAAGATAAACGCACGAATTTTCTGCCCGTCGCGTTGGCGATTGATTTGCCCAGTGAAGTTTTTCCGACTCCGGGCGCACCGACGAAACACAAAATTGTGCCTTTCGGATTTTTGACGAGTTGACGAACCGCCAAATATTCCAAAATGCGCTCTTTGATTTTCTCCAAACCGTAATGATCTTCGTTCAAAACCTTTTCAGCTTCATTTAAGTCGTTGATTTCCTCGGAAGTCTCTTTCCAAGGAACATTTATCAGCCAATCGAGATACGAACGTGAAACGGTTGATTCGGCGGACATTGGCGGCATCGCTTCGAGCCGCGCAAATTCCTGCACCGCCTTGTCTTGGGCTTCTTCGGTCATTCCGACTTCTTCGATTTTCTTTTTTAATTCGTCGAGTTCAGCTTTGTCGTCTTTGCGTCCGAGTTCCTTGTGGATTGATTTAATTTGCTCATTTAGATAATATTCGCGCTGATGTTTGTCCATCTGTTTCTTCGTGCGGGCGTGAATATTGCGGTCGAGATGTTTCTTTTCAATCTCGGCTTCAAGAATTCCAGTCAATTGCTGCAATCTGTCTTGAACGGAAAAAGTTTCAAGCAATGTTTGTTTTTCACTAACTTCGATGCGAAGATGCGAACTCATCGCATCGGCAATCTGCGCGGCAGAAATTCCGCGCAAACTGGCGTGAAGCGCATCCGTATAAGCGTCAGGTGACACACGCAAAAGTTGTTCGACAAGTCCGTGAATTTTCTGCAAAAGACCATCGGTTCGATAACCGGATTCGTCAACCGACGGAATTTTCCGAACCATAGCAAAAAACATTCCTTCATCATCCTGTTCAAACCGCACGGCTTGCCCGCGTTCGCGTCCTTCGACAACGACTTTTATTTGCCCATTGTCCTGTTTTTGCGCCTGCAAAATTCTGCCCAAAGTTCCGATTGTATAAATCTGGTCGGGATTTGGTTCGTCAACCGTCGCATCGTGCTGTGTGGCGAGAAAAATGTTTCGCTCACCCGTCATTGCTTGCTCCAAAGCTCTTACGGAACTCGGACGACCGATCTTGAAAGCGACTTTGGTAAATGGGAAAATAACGACATCGCGGATTGGCACCATCGGATAACGCTCAATGTCCGTCGGCATTTGGTCTGAAAATTCTTGCATAATTTTGTAAATCTCTTTTCGGTAAAATCTAACTTGTGATTTTAATAAATAAGTAGTCGGACACAATTATCTTATAGAATAGTTGAAGTCCGAAAAATTGATTCTTAAAATACTTCCCACTGCTCCGAGAATCTGTCTGACCGAGTAGTGCAATTGTGCTTTATC
>JBBSIE010000030.1:0-37419 GCA_038232235.1 Pyrinomonadales bacterium
GTTTAAGGAAATTGATGATACGCTCTCCGAAAAAGTCAAAGCGCAGCTAAAATGCGAAGCGTTTTTTCTGACGCATTCGAGCGATTTGCACGATGTAAATATGCAGTGGAACGCCAAAGGCGAAGAGTTTTTGTGGAATCCTGCGTTGCAGGTGCCGAAAAAAACCGCGCCCGACACGCTGGTTTACGATTACGATTTCCGCCGCCGCGAATTAACCGAATTCAGCGAAACGCTCAATAAATATCTGTCCTATTGTCCGATTCGATATTCTTTCTAAAAATTTTTCGCCGCAGATTTTCACAAATAGACACTGATTTTAGAAAGATAAACCAAAAAGCGTTTTTATTAATCTTTTATCTGTGTGAATCTGTGAAAATCTGCGGCTGAATTTCCCAAAAATTACTTTGCCGCCGCTTGATTTATCTGACGCGGTTTGGCATTTTTGACGTATTTGTCAAACCAGTTTATTTGCTCGTATAAAACCTGTTCGATTGATTCTTTCGCCGAATAACCGTGCGCTTCGAGCGGCAGCATCACGAGCCGCGCGGTTTCACCGTTGCCCTGCATTGCGGCGAAAAGACGTTCCGACTGAATCGGGAATGTTCCCTGATTGTTGTCCGCTTCGCCGTGAATCATCAACAGCGGTTCGTTGATTTTGTCGGCGAAAAAGAATGGCGAAACTTTTTCGTAAAGCTCTTTCGCTTCCCAGAAGTTGCGTCGTTCCGATTGGAAACCGAACGGCGTTAAGGTGCGGTTATACGCGCCCGAACGCGCGATTCCGGCGCGGAAAATATCCGAATGCGCCAGCAGATTCGCCGTCATAAACGCGCCATAGGAATGTCCGCCGACACCGACGCGATCACGGTCGGTTACGCCCATTTCGACGGCTTTATCAACCGCCGCCTGCGCCGAATCAACAAGCTGTTTAATAAAAGTATCGTTGACGGTCAGCGGATCGCCGACAATCGGAATTGTCGCGTCGTCGAGAACGGCATAGCCTTCGAGAAGAAAGAAAAGATGCGAATAACTGCCGATTTGTGTAAACCGATTAGTCGAACCCGAAACTTGTCCGGCAACGTCATTGTTCGTGTATTCGAGCGGATATGCCCAAACGACGGTCGGCAATTTCGTGCCTTGTTTGTAATTCGGCGGCAGATAAAGCGTGAACGACAAATCAACGCCGTCGGCGCGTTTATATTTGACGAGTTGTTTGGTGATGCCGCGCAATTGCGGTGTCGGATCGGTGAAATTAGTTAATTGCCGGGAATTAGTATCAAGTCCGCCAATCATCGGCAAGACGGTCGGCGCACCGACTTTAATGAACAAATTGGGCGGTTCGGTAATTGATTCACGACGAGTAATAAATTTTGTAATTCCCATTTTGTCGAGCTTTTGATCTTCAACTAAAGCAACAAAACTTTCGTAATTATTCTTGTCGGAACGCCAAATTTCATCTGTTTTCAATGTATTTAGATTCATCCGCCGCAAAAATGGTCTATCGCCTTCGGCAGATGAACCGTTTCCGCTTAAATAAATAAAATCGCCGTCCTGCTGAATTACGCGCTCGCCGTTCGGCAATGTTTTCGTAACGGGCTGACCTAAATCGTTATAACGGTCGCGGACGTTCAAATCGGAAATCATTTTCGGCGCGGATTCCGAGCGATAATCCATCATAAAAATCCGCCGGTGCTGCGTGTCGCGGTTATAATCGTAGAACAGCATCATTCCGTCTTTTTCGCCGAATTGTCTGCCCTGATAACGCTGTTCGATTTTGACGACTTCGGTCGGCGCGGACGAAAACGGCGCGGCGAGTTTCATTAATTTATCGCGCGGCGCGATTTTATTTTTCGGATCGCCGCCGTCCAACGCCAGCGCCCACATAATCGCCGCGTTTTCCGTCGGAATCCAGTCAACATTGCGCGGTTCGACGGTTACGCCCTGAACCGGCAGTTGATTGAGCAGCGGAACGCTGGCGACTTTGTAAACCATTTTGCCGCTCATATCCCAAACTTCGACTTCGGTCGGAAAGCGCGAAGCCGGGAAAAGATACGAAAACGGGCGGTGAATTCTTTCGATTAAAACGTATTTTCCATCGGGCGAAACCGTGTTTGAATCGAAAATCGCCGGTTGTCCGATGTCTTTAATTTTGCCGCTTAAATCAATCGTCGCCAGTTGCGAAGTCGCGTAATATTCGAAAAGTTTTTCGTCGTGCGGCGATTTTAACAAATCTTCAAACGTCTGCACAGAACTAGCTTTGCCGGTCGTTTCCTGCACGTTCGGTTCGTTCGGCGTTAAATTTTGATACGCGGGCGCGATACCGCGTTTGGATGAAACGAGATTAACGAGCAGCGATTTCTGATCGGGCATCCAGGCGAAACCGCCGAAAACCGTATTGACCGACACATTTTTCAATTTCGCCGCTTTCGCCGTCGCCGTTTCCAAAACCCACAATTCGATTCCGGTCGGCGTTTGATTGCCGAAGGCGATATATTTGCCGTCCGCGCTCCAATTCGGCGAAATAACCTGCGCGTTCGGCGGCAGATTTACCTGCATTTCCTTGCCGTCGGCGATGTTTTTCAATGACAATTTAACAAAATACGGCTGGCGATGCTGACCGTTCGTGTTCGGATTGATGCGCTCGCCGGCGAGCCGCAGCATCGGCTGGGCGAGTTCGGAAATCGGCGGATAACGCAGCGGTTCAGCGAGCAGAATTTTATCCTTCGCCGGACTTATCGAAGTCGTCGGCGTAACCGGCGCGTTCAAAATATCTTCAATTTCCTTCGGCGGTTTTTGGTATTGAGAAAAAGCGTTATTTGTCAAAAACAACACAACAATCACTAAACACAATTTTTTCATAATTTATCTCCAATAAATATTTAATTTGACAACTCTTTTTCTTGCTCCAATATTTCTACTCTGGTGCGAATATTCAATATATCACTTTGCAGAATATTCAATGATCTATTGGTAAAAGTCATTTGTTTTTCAATTCTCGTCTGACCTTGTTTCAGTTCGGAAATGTCGCTTTCAAGTTTTGTATCATCACTTTTAATTTCGGTCGTTCCGCTTTTAACAGGTTCAGCAAAAACTTTTTCGAGTCGGTCAAGTCCGCCCGCCAGTTGCGTCAATAAATCAAGAAGTTGGTCAAACTGATTGTCCGACATTATTTTTCTCCTATTGTGAAATGAAATTTTAACACGAATCGAAAATTTACTTTATCTTGCCCAAATTATCCAAAATTTTGCCCGCAATCATCGGAATAATATCACGTTCATTCGCCGCATTTTCGGTGAAAACTACCAGAACAAATTTTAAACCGTCGGGCGTTTCGATATACGCGGCATCGTGGCGGGCTTTGCTCGTCCAACCGGCTTTTGACCATAGTTTAGCATCCGTCATATTTCTTTTTATCAATGCGATGCTCGAAAAACCATGCGCCTGATCGTCATTGTCGGAAGTCGTTCCGCTAAAATCGCGCTTGAGAAGATTCATCATAATTGTTGTGCGTTCGGGGGTTGTGGCTCTGCCTAAAACAATTTCAGTTAAAAGTCGCGCCGTTGCATTGGTCGTCAGCATATTGCGGTTTTCGCCTTTGTAGCCGCGAAATTGCTGCTCGATGCCATAAGCGTCTTCGCAAAAAGTTTTCTGATTAACGTTGATATTTTGATAGCCGAGCGAATTAAAATAACGATTGACAGCGTTGCGTTTATACGCCCATTTTTCAAATTCCTTCGGCGGCAACTCACTGCCGCTTGAAGTTCCGGTCAGAACATCCAAAATATACTGCGTCGCTTCGTTTGAAGAAACAACAATCATATCGCGCAGACCACGTTCGAGTTCGGGCGTATTTCTGACTTTGCCGTCTTCGAGCCAATTTTCGAGCGCGACCATATAAAACATTTTCACGACACTTGCCGGATAAATTTTTTCTTCGCCGCGCACGCTCGCAATTTTTAAATTTTTCGCGTCGCGCAAATCAATCAATGTTGCGGAAACTTGTTCGGGTTTGAGAATTACGGACGAAAAAGCGTTGATAGTTTGGCTGACCGAATCGTTTAAAAGTTTTTGTAATTCGGGCGATTGTTCAGCCTTAAAAGTTTTATTAGTTTTGTTTGATGCCGATGTTTTCTGTTGGGCTTCAACATTTATAAAAAGACAGCCGAAAATCAATAAAAATAATAAACTGATAAAGAAATTTTTCATTTAAACTCCTGTGAAAGCCTTTACGGAAAGATTATTACAGAGTATAAACGAAAAACGGTCTACAAAAAAAGCAAGGAACAAAAATAAATCAATGACAGAGGAAAAACTTGTTCGCGGCATTAGTCGTTGGGATTTGACGGCGATTGCCATCAACACGACAATCGGTGCGGGAATTTTCGGTTTACCGTCGAAAGTAACGGCTTTAATCGGCAGTTACAGCTTAATTGCATTCATCGCCTGCGCCGTGATTGTCGGTTTTATGGTGCTGTGTTTCGCCGAAGTCGCCAGCCGTTTTAAATCAACCGGCGGAATGTATCTGTATGCTCACGAAGCCTTCGGTTCGATTGTCGGTTTTGAAGTCGGCTGGCTTTATTGGATTGTGCGCGTTACGACTTTTGCCGCAAATTGCAATCTCTTATTGGCTTATCTCGGATTTTTTTATCCGTCGGCAAATTACGGGAGTCTTCGCATTTTGCTGATCGCGCTAGTTGTTTTGATTATCACGGCTGTAAATTTTATCGGTGTCAAAGAATCGGCGATAATGACAAACATTTTTACGGTCGGCAAAATCGTGCCGCTGCTGATTTTTGCCGCCGTCGGAATGTTTTTTATACAACCGGAAAACTTTAGCTTTACAGCCGCGCCTGAATACGGGAAATTTTCAGAAGCGGTCTTGATTTTAATTTACGCTTTTGTCGGATTTGAAGCAGCGGTTATTCCGGCGGGCGAAACAAAAGACCCACAAAAAAATGTGCCGTTCGCGCTTTTGACCGGATTGATAATCTGCGCCGTTTTGTATATTTTGATTCAGATTGTTTCAATCGGAACTTTGCCCGAATTAGCAAGTTCTGAACGTCCGCTTGCCGATGCCGCGAGTAAATTTCTCGGCACATTTGGCGCGGCTTTTATCACAATCGGCGCACTCGTTTCGATTTTTGGCAATCTCAACGGCGGATTTTTAACCGCTTCGCGCATTCCATTTGCGATGGCGGAACACGACGAACTTCCCAAAATTTTGGCAAAAACTCACAAAAAATTCAAAACGCCGTTTGTTTCACTGTTTCTAACATCAATCGTCATATTTATTTTTACACTTCAAACGTCATTCGTCGCAGCTTTGACCATCAGCGTCATCACGCGATTGATTGTTTATGCGACGACGTGTGCGTCTTTGCCGGTCTTTCGCCGCCGCGAAAATGCGCCGAAAGCCGAATTTGTCGCGCCGTTCGGCATTGCCGCTTCTGCTTTGTCTTTAATTCTGATTGTTTGGCTGTTGACAAAAGTTGATTTCAGAAAAGAAGGTTTGGCGATTTTGATTGTTGCGGCAATCGGTTTGGTAATTTATTTCACTATCCGATTTATGAGCAAAAAGAAAGACTCCACAACGTCCTGAACTCGCTTGATTTATTTCATAACTTTTTTTGTAGTGAGGTATAGGAAATGAACGAATTTATTGTGATGCAGTCTAATAAGATTTGCATAAAAGAAGGCACAATAGTTGTTGTTTCGGGAGAAGAAACTTCAGTTGTTATCTCTGCTTCGGTTGGAATAAACGGAAGGAATTTTTTTGACGATGTAATTAAAATTCAGCGGGCATTAAACAAAGTTCCGCAAAATCAAGGAGGAACACTGCCTCTATTGGTAGAAGACGGCGTTTGCGGACCGAAAACCAATAAAGCTATTCAAAACTTTCAATTGCGTCATTTCGGCTTTTCCGGCGCGGATGGCAGAGTTGATCCAAACAAACAAACAATTATCAAATTAAATCAGGTTTTGTTTAGTAATTCGCCAAAACTCGATCCGGCAGGTGATTCGAGATTTTTGGCGGCTCTGCTTGCAAATTTTGCTTTGGTTCAGCAGGGCGTTCGGGCTGCCAATGCCAATATACTACGGGCTAAAATTGTGGTAGATGCTCCTGACAATCTGCCATCATTCGGCGGAACTCGTGCCGAAAAAATGGCTCGCGTAAATCGTCATTTTAAGATTGACAGTTTTCCGAGCAGTCAGCGAAGTCGGGAATTAAACAGAGTCGGGCAGGTTTTCGAGTTTATGAATCGCATCGTAAATTTTCCCTTATTTTTTGATGGAAAAGGTTTTTTTGAACTCGATACGAGTGGTGATCCGAGAGTTGCCTTTACTTTTCCAAACGGGTTTTTCCGAACGGGTGAAGTTAGCGACAACGGCACCCGAAAAGATACGATGCACTTTGGAAAACGCGCTATTAACGCCGTTGGCATACCGGATTTTGTAGCATTTATTATGGTTCACGAAATGGCACATTTTATCGGATTGCCAGGCGGAATTTTTATCGGCGATAACGGGCGCGGTTGGTTTGACGACGCAATTATGCAAAACCTTACTCTTCAACAGCGATTGGAAAGTGCCGACCCGTATGCCGGTTTTGCACACGAATGCAGAACCAATGACAGTTCGCGTCCGCCCTGGATCGTTTCTTCCAATACAAGCCGCTGACAAATCGCATTTTAACTTAATATATTTGTGTGAGATTTGATAAATTGCGAAAACTTTATTTTAATTCAATAATTGTAAGCAAAAAAGATGAAAAATTGTTTCATAGAGAAAATTTTAAATCAGTGTAATTTTTAAATACAAAAAGAGAAAACAGTTATAAAAACAACAAGATGAAAAATTTACCGATTATATTGTGCCTTTTATGTTTCGGTCAGATTGTGCAGGCGCAAAGCAAAATCGTGCCGATTGTCGAAACAAAACTCGGCGGTTTGCTGGGCGGAGTCGAAAACGGCAAATTTATTGATGCGAAAACGACGTTTACCGCTTTGAAAGACAAACACGAATATCGTTTATATGATTTGGCGACGGCGAAATACAGCGTATTCACCACGCAAATTGAAAAACCGGAAGTTCCGTGTGAAAATTTTTATTGGACAAAAAATGAATCCGAATTAGTGGGCGGTATTGCCCTCGGCAAAGATGCGGCGTGGAATCCGCTGCCGCGCCAAGTAGAATTGATTGATTTAAACAACACGACCTATAAAAAAATCATCGCCGATGTTTTGAAAACTAATGGAATCATTACAAAAATCATAAAAATCACACAGGCTTTTCGCGTTGATCTGGAAGGCGACGGAAGGGAAGAAGTTCTTTTGGCGGCGACGAGTTACGTTAAAAATATCGCTTCACACTCGGAAAAAGGCGATTATTCGCTGATTGTTCTCAGAAAAATAAATGGCAAAACCGTCAAGAATATTATCCTGACCGGCGATTTTGTTACAAAAAGAATTAAATTCGGTGCACCCGAAAAATATGAATTGTCCGCGATTGCCGATCTTAACGGCGACGGCAGGATGGAGATTGTAGTTTACGGCAAATATTATGAGGGAGATTGGGTTGAAACCTACGAAATTACAAACGACATTCCGGTTAAAGTGAAAAAATTAGATGCCGGTTGCGGCATTTAAAATAAAATTATCTAAATTTACGGCTTCATTTTTTTGTAAATAAAATGCAATCCGTCGAGCATTAATTTATCGTCAACAATCTCGATCAATGGCGAATCTTCCGCAATTAAAGAGGCAAATCCGCCGGTTGCGATTATTTTCGGCAATTCGCCGAGTTCGTCAAGCATTTTTCGCAAAATCCCGTCAACCAAACCGATATAACCGTAAAAAATTCCCGATTGAATCGAGGTAATCGTGGAATTGCCGAAGATGCTTTCCGGCTTTTTTATTTCGACTTTTGGAAGTTTGGAAGTGTTCTGAAAAAGCGTGTCGGCTAAAATACTTATTCCGGGCGCAATAATTCCGCCGAGAAATTCTTTTTTTGAATTGACCGCATCAACCGTCGCAGCCGTTCCGAAATCGCAGACAATAACCGGCTTACCGTATTTTTCAACCGCCGCAAAAGCGGCAACCAATCGGTCAACGCCCAGATTTTTCGGCGGAAAATAGTTGATTTTCAAACCCGAATCGAATTGACTATCAACAAATAAAACTTTTACATTTAATAATTTTTCGCTAAGTTCGCGGTAAGAATTTTCAAGTTCCGCAACGACGGAAGAAATTACGACAAAAGAAATTTGTCCGCTTATTATAGGCTGAATCAAATCATAAATTTCATTTGCGGAGTTTGTGCGAACGGTTGGAACGGAAAATTGTTGGACAAGATTTTCGTCGTCAAACACGCCGAATTTAGTGGATGAATTGCCTATGTCAATCGCTAACAGCATTTATAAGATCGTAAATCGTAAATCGTAAATCGTGAAAGAATAAAAAAACAATTGACGATTCACGATCTAATGATTTTAGCCTTGAAGCGGCAAACCGTCATAAGCGATTTGCCAGCCGTTTAATTTGCTCGTTCGCAAACTTTTGTTGAACCATTCGAGAGCTTTTGCCGGATCATCATAAATTTGCACGGAAGGATTATTTTCACGCGGATCAACGCGGCAGATCGCGCCGCCTTCGTTGGCGGTTTTAACGCAGAGTAGCGCGACCATACTGTTTTTAGACAAAATCGCGGTTCGCATACTGACTTCGCTTAATTCCTGTTCGTCAAATTCGTCAAAATCATCCAAATCGCCCGTGAAATCTTCAAATTCTACATCTTCGGGGTCAAAATCAAATTCATTATTCATATAATTTTTATAAAATCTCAATTTATCCATACAATTTACAAACTACACTTTTCCTATTAAAAATTCAATAGATGTTTATTCGTTCGGAATTTTTCTAATCATTTCGACATCTCCGGCTTGAATTACTTTTATCACGCCGTTTGTTTGTTCAATTCGCAGTGCGCCGTCTTCTTCGATGCCGCGGGTTTTACCGAAAATTGTTTCATTATCCAAAACTGCTCGAACCTCTTTGCCGAAAGCGTAAGAAGAACGCCGCATCCATTCAAAACGAATTTTTTCCGCGCCGTTTTCGCTGTTTAAGATTTTATAAAAACCGGCAAATTTTGTCGTCAAATTTTCGAGCAAATTTTCCAAATCGGGCATTTCATTTGTTGCCGCTTCGATTGATGTCGCAATTTTATTTAATTCAATCGGAAAATTTGAAGATTTAAGATTAATTCCAATGCCGACGATAACTGTCAAACCTTTGATTGTTTCGACAGCTTCCGCCAAAATTCCGCAGATTTTTTTTTCGTCAATGTGAATGTCGTTCGCCCATTTAATATCAGGTTTGAGATTATACGATTCGCTCAAAACATCGGAAACGACAACCGCGCTCATCAGTGTCAAAAGCGGCAAAAAACGCATTTCGATTTTTGGGCGCAAAACGATGCTGAAATAGAGTCCGGCGTTTTCTGGTGAAATCCATGTTCTTCCGTGTCGTCCTTTCCCAGCGGTTTGCTGTTTGGCAACGACACACAAACCTTCGTCTGCGCCGCGTTTTGCTTGGCTGCCGGCTTCCGTATTCGTCGAATTTATCTTATCGAAACGAAGAATCGTAAAATTCATCAAACAGTTTTCCAAAGCGAATTTGTGTAAAATCTGCTCTCGTCAAAAAAGTTTTTGACGACTTCAAAACCGCTTTCTCCGGCAAGTTTTTCAATCATTGCGAGATTGTATTTTTGAGAAACTTCCATAAAAATCGGCTCCCATTGTTCAAATTCAAACTCTTTGCCGAGCGATTCGATAAAAACGGTTTGATCTTTTTGGCTGATTAAAAATGAACGCGCCGCGCGTTCCGTCGGATGATAACTGGCGTAATGTTTGAATTCTTCGACGTTAAAATTTCCGCCGAGTTCGCGGTTGATTCGTTTCAATAAATTAAGGTTAAATTTTGCCGTAACGCCAAGCGAATCGGCATAAGCGCGAAGCAATGTTTTCGGGTTTTTATGCAAATCGAAACCGATGAAGAGAAAATCCTTTTCGGTCATCATCTCGCGCAGATGTTTGAAGAATTCCAAAGCCTGTTCTTCGCTGAAATTGCCGATATTCGAGCCTAAAAAAAGAATGATTTTTTTCTTGCGGGATTTTTTCTTGAATGTTTCCAGAGTCTTGAAATAATCGCCTTGTTCGGGTTGAATATTTAGATCGGGAAATTGCTTTTTGAATTTTTCGCTCAAAACATTTAACGCTTCCGACGAAATATCAATCGGCACATAACGAAAGGCAACATTGTGTTTGAGAAAATAATCAACCAGCAAGGAAGTTTTTGAACCGTCGCCCGCGCCGAGTTCGATCAAATCAAATTCGCCCGAATCAGCTTCAAAAGCCTTGAAAATATCAGCGGTTTGGCGGCTGAAAATTTCATATTCGCTTCTGGTCAAATAATATTCCGGTGCTTTCATTATTTCCTGAAAAAGCCGCGAACCTTCGTCGTCGTAAAAATATTTCGACGATAAACATTTTGGATCAGAAGATAATCCATTCAACACATCTTCGGCGAATGTATCTTTTTTCGTTTCGCTTGCACTTAACATTTACAAACCCCCTTGTTCTATTTGTTTGAATTTACACAGCTAGAATTTATATAACTGTAAGTAAAATTATTTTGAAAATTATTCCATTTCCGAAAAATTTTCATTTACCATTCACCATTATTTAATAGCCGATTGCTTCGCCGTCGCTTCTCGAATCAATCGCGCCGAATTTTACTCCGTCTTCGCCGACTGAAATGCCGGTGGCGGAAGCAATATTTGTCGGTTTATCGGCAAAATTATGTCCCATTTTTTCCAGCACGGCGCGTGTGTCGGGCGACATTCCGTAAGGTTCAAAAAGAATTTCATCGGGAAACCACTGATGATGAATGCGCGGCGCGTCAATCGCCTGCTGAATGTTCATATCGTGGTCAATCATATTGATAATGATTTGCAGAACGGTCGTGATAATTCGCGGTCCGCCACGCGCGCCGGTCGCAAACCACAGCGAGCCGTCTTTTCGCAGAACAATCGCCGGAGTCATCGAAGAAAGCGGACGTTTTTTCGGCTGGACGGAATTTTTCTCGCCCTGAATCAAACCGAACATATTCGCCTTTCCGGGCTGCGCGGCGAAATCGTCCATTTCGTCATTCAATAAAACGCCCGTGCCTTTAGCAGTAACGGCTGAACCGTATAAATCGTTGATTGTAAAAGTGTTTGTAACGACATTTCCGTCCGCGTCGGCAACCGTAAAATGTGTCGTGTCCATTGATTCCTTACCGACGATTTCGCCGTGTCCGATTTCCGAACTTTTCGACGCTTTCGTCAAATCAATCGTTTCGCCGCGTTTTTGCAGGTAATTTTTGTCTAATAATTGATTTACCGGAATATTCGCAAAGTCAGGATCGCCCATAAATTCGGCGCGGTCGGCGAATGAACGGCGCAGAACTTCAGTCAGAAGATGATATTTTTCCGCCGAATTATAGCCCATCGCCCGCAAATCGTATTTTTCGAGCATATTCAAACATTGCAGCAGAACAATTCCGCCCGAAGACGGCGGCGGCATCGAAATAATTTCGTAGCCGCGATAAGTTCCGCGCAACGGCGTACGTTCTTTCGGCTGATAGTTTTTCAAATCTTCGAGCGTCATCAGACCGTTGTGCGCCTTCATATCGGCGGCGATTAGCTGTGCGGTTTTGCCTTCGTAAAAACCTTTCGCGCCGTTTGTTTCAATGCGCGAAAGCGTCTGCGCGAGATCGGGTTGTTTGAAAACGTCGCCTTCATCGTAAAATTTGCCGCCGTTCAGGAAAATTCTTTTGCTGTCTTCGTATTTTTCGAGATTCCGGCTGTAAGATTTAAAAAGATTTGCCAGACGATAACTCAAAACATAACCGTTTTCGGCGAGTTTTCGCGCCGGTTCGACCAGTTCCGCCCATTTTATTTTCCCCGAACCGTATTTTTTGAACGCCATTTCCAATCCGGCAGTTGTTCCTGGGACACCGGCAGCGCGGTAGCCTATAGTTGAAGAACCTTCGCCTTTGATTAATTTTCCGCCTTCGTCGAGATAAACATCACGGCTTGCCGCCTGCGGAGCCATTTCGCGGTAGTCAATCGCGGCAGTTTTTCCGTCTTTGAAACGCATCAGCATAAATCCGCCGCCTCCCAAATTACCGGCTTCGGGATAAACGACGGCTAAAGCGAGCGCGGTCGCTATTGCCGCATCAACCGCGTTACCGCCTTTTTTCATCACTTCAACGCCGATTTTTGAAGCTAATTCGTGCTGTGAAGCGACAATCGCGTGTTTCGCTCGAACCGGTTCTCGCCAAGATGCAAAAACTTTTGATTCGCACGGAATAAACGAGAAAAATAAAGCTATTATAAATAGAAGCACGGAAATTTTTTCTAGTGTTTTCATAATTGATATTCAAAAATAAATGTTAATTTGAGATTAGTAGTAATATAATAAGTATTGTGAAGTTTCACAAATTCAAGATTAATTACTTAGAAATCTTGGCAAATTAAAAATAATAATGTAAAGTTGATGACGATTCCTGCAAATGGTTCTTTTCCATTTGAAAAAAACTCTGCTTCCAAATGAAGTAAGTAAATTCTCTAACAAAAAAACGAGGTAATATGAAAAAAAGTATAGCAATTTTGGTTCTGTTAAGTTTCGGCTTGGTGTTCACCACACCGGTTTCGGCGCAAAAAGCTTATAAATTCCCCAAAAACCAAAATCTGGATAAAATTTCTGTTAAATATAAAAGCATAGATGCATTTTCCGATGGAAACGGAGTTTGGCTGGCGTGGGAAACAGCGTACGAATCAAGCAACCTCGGTTTTAATATTTATCGCAGCAACGGCAATGATAAGGAAATAATCAGTTCCAATCTGATTCCGGGCAACTATTTAAAAACAGGCGACGCTCAAACGGGCGGAGATAAATATTCTTTTTTTGATGCGGATGGTGATAATAATTCCGCATATTATATCGAAACATTCAGCATCAACGGACAAAAACAAATTTCTGAATTGATTTCTCCGCAATACGTCAGTGATTTAACGCCTTTTGCGGGAAATTCATCGGCGTTTTTGAAAAAAACATCTAAAAGAGCAGATTCTTCAATTTTAACGAGTGAATCGGATTTGCCTACTGATTTAAAATCGGAAGTCAACCAAAATACAGGTCAGGCGGATGCAGTTACACAACGACTTGTAGCGGCGCAGCCGGGCGTAAAAATCGGTGTGAAAAAAGAAGGTTTTTACAGAGTTACCCGCGCCGAACTTCAAAATGGAGGTTTTGATGTAAGTTCTCCATGGGCAAATTGGCAGTTGTATAAGAACGGAGTTGAACAAGCCATTAATATCGGCGCGAACGGCGATTATATAGAATTTTACGGCAAAGGACTCGACAACAGAGATACCGACACGCAAATTTATTTTTTAATTGCGGGCGCACAAAACGGCAAACGCATCGCCGCAGCAGTGCGAAGCGCGATTGGCAGAAAAGTTGTGGCAAACAGTTATTCTCAAACAACCACCTACAAAGAGCGAACAATCTATTCTTCAGACACTCATAACGGCGATGTAGAAGATAATTTTTTCGGCAGAGTCATAAATAATGACAGCACTATGCCGGCAACAATTAATCTAAATCTGCCGTCAATTGATTTTTCATCAAGTGTTTCGTCATTCGACCTGAAAATTCAGGGTGTAACACAAGTTTTACATCAAGTTAAAGTCGTCCTTAATGGTGTAGAGGTTGGAGTTATTGATGGAAGTTATGAAACTTCAACGACACAGCATTTTGATATTCAAACTTCGATTTTGCGTGAGGGAAATAACACTTTGGTGTTGACTTCACAAAACGGTTCGTCCGACATTTCGTTTTTTGATACGATAAAAGTCAACTACCAAAAGCGTTATCTTGTTCAGCAAAATCAACTTTCCTTTTACGTTCCGAATTATAAAGCCGTTTATTTGGACGGATTTACATCGCCGAATATACGGGTTTTTGACATAACTTATCCTGACCAGCCGAGAATTATTTCATATTTAACGCCGGAGGCAAATAATTCCGGCGGTTACCGTGTCTATTTGCCTTCCAGCCGCGCCCGTGTTTTATTTGCCATCGAAGATTCTGCCCTTTTATCGGTTGCTTCGATAAACATAAACGCGCCGTCATCGCTTTCAACTTCCGCACACAACGCGGATATGATTATCATTTCCTACAAAGATTGGATGTCGGAAGCCAATGATTGGGCAAACTACCGCCGCAGTCAGGGAATGACCGTCGAGGTCGTGAATATCGAAGATGTTTATGACGAATTTAGTTTTGGTAATTTTAGCACCGATGCCATTCGAGGATTTCTTCAATATGCTTATAATAACTGGGGAAAACAGCCGGGTTACGTGCTGTTAATCGGAGATGCAACATATAATCCGAGAAATTATCCTGATGGTCGTCCAAACTCCGGCGCATATAATTTTGTTCCGACAAAAATCGTGGAAACTAATTACATCGAAACGGGCAGCGATGAAACAATGGCGGATTTTAATGATGATGGTTTGGCTGAAATTCCAATTGGTCGCCTTCCGATTCACGACGGACAAACCGTTACTAAAATATTAAATAAAGTTTCAATATTTGAACAAAACATCGCCCCGCAAAATTTAAGCAGAGGCGTAGTTTTTGCCAGCGATGTGCCGAACGGTTACGATTTTCAGGGCGTTAGTAATCGGTTACGCAGCCAACTTTCTCCTGATGTTACCAGCATTATGGTTAACAAAAGTGAATCGGATTCACGTACGCATTTGTTGTCGGAATTGAATAACGGAAGATTTTTAGTAAATTATTCCGGTCACGGCAACACCGGCGCATGGTCTGCGTCACCAACCTTTTTTGGCACTTCCGATGTTGCCAATATGACAAATGGCAATAATTTATCAATCTTTACAATGCTGACTTGTCTGAACGGTTTCTTCATTCAACCGGAAGTTACATTGTCCGACGCGCTTCTGGAAAAACAGAGTGGGGGCGCGGCTGCGGTCTGGGCTTCTACAGGATTGACTACGCCTGATGTTCAGGAAATAATGGCGACCCGATTTTTTAACGAAATCAATACTTCCGGTGCTTCAATGCGTTTAGGAGATATAATAAAAAATGCTAAAGCTGCTATTCCTGCCGGACGCGACGTGCGACTTTCGTGGGCTTTGATCGGTGATCCTGCATTAAAGGTAAAATAGTTTTATCCATTTCAAATTATAGATTTATAAAATCTGAACGTGAATTGCCGTTGTTAAAAAAAACGGCGATTCACGTTTTTCTATTTGTCGGCAATTGAGTATTGAAACAAATTGAAATTTAGATCGTAAAATACCCTAACTAAATTCAACTAAAGTTTTACTGCCAATTTTCAATTTATGTAAGAGGTTAAATATGTCTAAAAATGTTTCGCTTTGTTCTGTGAAAATTCTGACTTTGTTTTTTATATTTTTGCTCGCTCTATTTGGCTTTGCGTCGTCGCGTCCGGTATTGGCGCAACAGGACAACAAAGACACCAAAAGACTTCCGCCCGCGCATTATATTCGCAGCCGCGATTATGATATGCAGCACATCGCGCTCGATTTGAAATTTGATTGGAACAAAGAACAAGCATTTGGAACGGCGACGATTACGCTCGCGCCGCTTGTGCCGGATTTTCAAAAAGTCAATCTCGATGCCGGTTTGATGGTTTTTAATTCAATAAAACTCGGCGGAAAGGATTTAACATTTAATTATGATGAAAAAGCGACTTTGCTGACTATTAATCTTGACCGCGTTTACAAAATCGGCGAACCTTTGACATTTGTTGTGGATTATCGAACAAAGGGCGAAATTGTGCCGAATACATTGGGTTTTGGCGGCGGCGGCGGTTTGAAATTTATCAAACCGGACGCGAATAATCCGAACGGACGACGGCAGATTTGGTCGCAGGGCGAGAGCGATTACAACCGTTTTTGGTTTCCGTCTTACGATTCGCCGAACGATTTTGCGACGACGGAATTGACCGCAACGGTTGAAAAGCCGATGTTTGTTATGTCCAACGGAAAACTGATTGAGAGAAAAGACAACGGCGACGAAACGGAAACATTTCACTGGAAAATGGACACACCGCACGCAAATTATCTGACTTCTATCGTCGTCGGCGAATACTCGGAAGTCAAAGGCGAATATGCCGGCATTCCGGTTTCGAGCTATGTTTTTCCGAACGAATTTAAAGAAGGACAAATTTCGACGAAAAACCTGCCCGCGATGGTCAAATTTTTCTCGGAGAAAACGGGCGTAAAATATCCATACAGCAAATACGCGCAAACGACGGCGACGGGTTTCAGCGGCGGAATGGAAAACATTTCGGCGACGACGATGACACCGACGATCATTCACGACGAGCGCGAACTGCTCGACGGTGACAGCGAATCAATTCAGTCGCACGAACTCGCGCATCAGTGGTTCGGCGATTTTGTAACGACGCGCGAATGGGCGCACATCTGGCTTAACGAAAGTTTTGCCACGTATTTTGAAGCACTTTGGATGGAAAATTCCAAAGGTCACGATTATTTTCTTTACAACGATGTGCGCGGCAATCAACAACAATATCTAAACACCTGGAAGCAGGGAAATCGTCGTCCGGTCGTTACGAAATATTATACGAATGCCGACGCACTATTCGATACTTACGCTTATCCGCGCGGCGGTGCGGTTTTGCATATTTTGCGAAAACATCTCGGCGACGAATTATTTTTCAAAGCGTTAAATCATTATTTGACGACCAACGCCAACAAACCCGTTCAAACGCAGCAGCTTAGAATTGCCATCGAAGAAGCGACCGGACAATCAATGGACTGGTTTTTCGATCAGTGGATATTCAAAATGGGACATCCGATTTTTGAAGTTACGCAAAATTATGACGACGCTTCAAAAAAACTGACTTTGAACGTAAAGCAAACTCAAAAAGTTGATCCGACCAACGAATATCCGCAAGTCGAATTCTTTCAAACTTTTGTTGACATAGAAATTGACAATCAAATCAAGCGCGTTTGGATCGAACCGAAAGCCGAAAATGTTTTCACTTTTGATGTCGCCCAAAAACCGAAACTCGTTAATTTCGATTACGAAAGCACGTTGATTAAAGAATTAAAATTCGACAAGTCAACCGACGAATTAGTTTATCAACTGCAAAACGACAAAGACGTTCTCGGTCGTTTGTGGGCGATGAACGAACTGACATCTCGTGAAAAATCAGACGAGGGGGGAAAAACAAAAATCCCGGCGGTGATAAATCAAACGATCACAAACGATGCTTTCTGGGGAATTCGCCGCGACGCGATTCGTTCTTTAATTACGACAGCAGCGACGGGACGCAGAAATCGAAATCGTCAAACTATTGAAACCCCAAATCTCGATTCGGCGACGTTGACTGCGCTGACAACGGCGGCAAAAGACAAAAATTCTCTGGTTCGCGCGGCGGCGATTGAAGTTTTGGGCGCATCGAACGATCCGAAATACACTGACATTTATCTGACGGCGTTAAAAGATCAAAGTTACGGCGTAATTGACGCGGCTTCGGTCGCGCTGGCGAACACGAAGGACGCGCGAAGTTTTGACGCTTTGGTAAAATTAGTCAACGCGGATTCGTGGAAAGATCACGTTCGTCTAGCTGGTTTGCAGGGCTTGGCAAATTTGGGCGACAAACGTGCGGTTGATTTGGGTTTCAAATATTCGGATAAATCTTATCCGGCAAATGTTCAAAACGGCGCGTTAGGAGTTTTGGCGGCGAGCGGTAAAGGCGATGCGAGAATTTTTCCGCTGTTGATGAATAATTTCGAAACCGCATTAGAAAATAACAATTTCCAGGCGATTTTCGGCGGACTGCAAAGTTTCGTCAAACTCGCCGACCCGCGCGGACAGAAAGCGTTTGATTTGTTAAAGGAAAAATTTAAAGACAATCGGCAGTTTCTGGGTTTTGTAACCGCGCAGGAAATACTTTTCAAAAAGGCTCTGGAAAACAATAAATAGTTACAAAGTTCTAAACTTTTGGGTTAAAATAAACTCTACGTTAAAAACAATGTAGAATTTATTTTTATCGGAGACATAAAATGACGACGACAACGGTAAATAAATATAAAGCGGTTTCAGTTTTAATGTCTGACCCAATCGTGCTTCACTTCGGAGGTTTGACGGATAAACAATTTGAAAATCTTTGCAAAAACCATCGTGATTTAAAATTTGAATTGAACAAAAAAGGAGATTTAATTATTGTGCCGCCGACAAGCCCCGAAGCAGGTTGGAAAAATAGTGATCTAAATACGGACGTAAATATTTGGTCAAGGAAAGACAAAACAGGAATAGTTTTCGATTCGTCAACGATGTTCACCTTGCCAAATGGCGCGAAGCGTTCGCCTGATGTTTCGTGGATGACAAAGGAAAAATATAACAGTTTGAGCGATAAAGAAAAACAAACATTCTCGCGCATTGTTCCCGATTTCGTCATCGAACTTCGTTCACCGACCGACAGCTTGAAACCAATTCAAAACAAGATGGCGGAATATATTGAAAACGGCGTTAAACTCGGCTGGCTGATTGACCCGAAAAATCACAAAGTTTACGTTTATCAAGAAAACGGCGACATCGAAATTTTGGAAAATCCCAAAATAATTTCAGGTGAAGATGTTTTAAAAGGTTTTGAGTTAAATGTTCGCCAAATTTGGTAGAACTTTCCAATTGAC
Organism: Pyrinomonadales bacterium; assembly: GCA_038232235.1. Classification (GTDB taxonomy): domain Bacteria; phylum Acidobacteriota; class Blastocatellia; order Pyrinomonadales; family Pyrinomonadaceae. The sequence continues at coordinate 18,817 of JBBSIE010000030.1, forward strand.
TGTTTCCGGCAAACTCTATAAAATCAAACTTTCAAACGTGGTGAGTTACAGCGACTTGCGACCACGAAAAATAAACCGCTAAACAGCCGTGAGTTTAATTTAATTTTTTATCAAAACTCCGCGCTTGTTTGGCGCGGAGTTTTATTTTTGTCCTTTGCATTTGTTAAGGGCGATTAAAAATAAAAATAAAGCACAGATAAAAAAGGACAAAAGACCAATGACATTTTTAGATTTATTAAAAGAAAAAATCGTTGTTTTCGACGGCGCAATGGGGACTTTTCTGCAATCACAGAATATTTCGCTGGAAGATTGGGGCGGGGCGAAGTTTGAGAATTGTTCGGAAAATCTGCTTTATACCAGACCGGATTTGATCGAGCAGGTTCACACCGAATTTTTGGAGGCGGGCGTTGATGTGATCGAAACGAACAGTTTCGGCGGGTCGGAAGTCGTTTTGCAGGAGTTCGGGATCGCCGATAAAACTTATGATGTCAATCGCAAAGCGGCGGAAATCGCTAAACGAGTGGCGAATGGGTTTTCGACGAACGCACAGCCGCGTTTTGTTGCCGGTTCAATTGGTCCGGGGACGAAATTGCCGACGCTCGGACATATTTCTTTTGAGGATTTGAAAGCGGCTTACGACGAGCAGATTCGCGGGCTTTATGACGGCGGCGCGGATTTATTTATCGTGGAAACGGCGCAGGATTTACTGCAAATTAAAGCCGCGCTCGGTTCGATTTTTGAATTTTTTGCGAAAAATAAAGTCCGCATTCCGGTCATCACGCAGGTTACAATAGAGACTTTCGGGACGATGCTCAACGGCACGGAAATCGGCGCGGCTCTGACTGCGCTCCAGCCTTTCCCGATTGACGTGATCGGGATGAATTGCGGCACGGGACCGAAACAGATGGCTGAATCTTTGAAATATCTGTGCGAACATTCCGAAATTCCCGTGTCGGTTTTGCCGAACGCCGGTCTGCCCGAAGTCAAAGACGGCGCGCAGTATTACGACGAAACGCCGGAAAGTTTTACGAAACAGGTCGTCCATTTCGCCAAAGATTTCGGCGTGAATATCGTCGGCGGCTGCTGCGGCACGATGCCGGAACATTTGCGGATGGTCGTCGGCGAAATCGAAAAAATCTCGCCGAAACAGCGCGACGCTCATCTCGCGCCGTCGGCTTCTTCGATTTATTTTCGCCAGCCTTACGATCAGGACAATTCGTTTTTAATCGTCGGCGAGCGTGTAAATGCGTCAGGCTCGAAAAAAATGCGCGATCTGCTGGAAGCGGAAAATTGGGACGGACTCGTCAATCTCGCCAAATCGCAGGAAAAAGAGGGCGCGCATATTTTGGATGTCAACGTGGATTTCGTCGGGCGCGACGGCGTTGCCGATATGCACGAACTCGTTTCGCGGCTCGTCACAAACGTGAAAATTCCGCTGATGTTCGATTCGACGGAATGGGAAAAAATGGAAGCCGGTTTAAAATTGGCGGGCGGCAAATGTCTTTTGAATTCAACGAATTACGAAGACGGCGCACCGCGATTTTTGAAGGTTTTGGAATTGGCGAAAGAATACGGCGCGGCAATCGTCGTCGGTTTGATTGACGAAGAAGGAATGGCGCGAACGGCGGAAAATAAGTTGGAAATCGCCCGCCGCGCTTTCAAAGACGCGACGACGTTCGGTATCGAAGCGCACGATATTTTCTTCGATCCGCTCGCGCTGCCGATTTCCACCGGAATCGAAGAAGACCGCGCGAACGCGGCGGAAACGATCAGCGCGATCAAACAAATCAAAGCGGAAATGCCCGAAGCGAATATAATTTTGGGCGTTTCAAACATCTCGTTCGGCTTAAATCCGGCGGCGCGTGTCGTTTTGAATTCGATTTTCCTGCACGAATGCGTCGAAGCCGGAATGAATTCGGCAATCGTCAACGCCTCGAAAATTCTGCCGCTTAATCGTATCAACGAACACGAAATTGATGTCGCGCTCGATTTGATTTACGACCGACGGAAATTTACAGGGAACGCGGACACTCCTGTCCGCTCTTCAGATGCAGAAAATGCGGAAGAAAATGCGGACAGGAGTGTCCGCGTTCCTGCTAAAAAAGGTTGGCACAGTCGCGGTTATCTGCCTCATTTTGACGGTGATGTAACGCAATTCATAACATTTCGTTTGAGCGATTCGCTTCCCCAAAACGTATTGAATCGGCTAAAAGAGGAAATCTTGCGCGATAAACTTTCGGAAAACTCGGACGAATACCGTGAACGATCTGAAAAATATCTTGATCAAGGTATCGGCTCCTGCATTCTCAAAAATCCGGCAATCGCTGAAATCGTTGAAAAAACAATCGAATACGAAGATGAACGAAGTTGCAAGATCATCAGTTGGGTTATTATGCCCAATCACGTTCATTTATTGTTGTATCCACATGAAGGACATAGCCTCTCGGATATTATCAAACGGATTAAAGGCATTTCGGCAAGAAGGATTAATGAAGCAAATGGTTCGAGCGGTTCGGTTTGGCAGCCTGATTATTTCGACAGATTTATCAGAGACGAAAAACATTTTCGGGACACTGTTCGGTATATTGAGAACAATCCTGTGAAAGCCAAACTTTGTGCAACGCCGTCTGAATGGACTTTTAGTAATGCAGGGAGCGCAGGGAACGCGGACACTCCTGTCCGCACAGATGAAGTTATTGCGGACAGGAGTGTCCGCGTTCCCGGTGACATTTGTATATACGATCCGCTCGGCGAATTTACGACGATGTTTGAAGGCAAAACGACGAAATCAATGAAAAAAGACATTTCGAGTTTGCCGATTGAAGAGCGTTTGAAGGAACACATTATCGAAGGCGAAAAAATCGGTCTGGAAGACAGTCTGAAAATCGCGCTCGAAAAATATCCCGCGCTCGAAATCATCAACACGATTCTTTTGGGCGGAATGAAAGTTGTCGGCGAACTTTTCGGCAGCGGACAGATGCAGTTGCCGTTCGTTTTGCAGTCGGCGGAAGCGATGAAATCGGCGGTGAAATTTCTCGAACCGTTTATGGACAAAGTTGAAGGCGAGTCGAACAAAGGCGTGATGGTTTTGGCGACCGTCAAAGGCGACGTTCACGACATCGGCAAAAATCTGGTTGACATTATTCTGACCAACAACGGCTATAAAGTAGTAAATCTCGGCATCAAACAAGCCGTTGACACGATTTTGGATTCGGCGATCGAACATCAAGCCGACGCAATCGGAATGAGCGGTCTGCTCGTCAAATCAACGCTGGTGATGCGCGACAATCTCGAAATTATGAACGAACGCGGCTTAAAAACGCCCGTTGTATTAGGCGGCGCGGCGTTAAATCGCCGCTACGTTGACAACGATCTCGTGCCGCTTTTTGAAGGCAGATTATTCTATGCGCGTGATGCTTTTGATGGTCTAAACGCGATGGATTTATTAACCGCAAAGGACGCGAAGGACACAAAGGAAAAAACAAAATCCGCGACGGCGGCGAACGGCAAGTCAGAACCGTCTGCGTTAGCGGATGGTTTAACGCCAACGAGTGAAAATTCGTTTGACACGGTTGAAGATGTTGAAGATTTAGTCGGCGAAGACGCAAAATTAGGCAAAGCCGCCGCCAGAGTTTCCCAACGAACCACGAACGACGAACAACGAACCAAACACACCACAAAATCAAACATTAAACCCGCCGAAAAAATCCCGACCGCGCCGTTTTACGGTTCAAAAGTCGTCGAGATCAAAGATTTAACCAAAGTCTTCGATTTCATCAACGAAACCGCGCTTTTTAAAGGTCAGTGGCAATATAAACAAGGCAGAAAATCTACGGAAGAATATCAAAAAATTCTCGAAGAAACCGTCTATCCGAAATTCGCGGAAATTAAAGCAAAAGCCATCCGCGAAAAACTGCTCGAAGCAAAATTGGTTTACGGATATTTCCCGTGCCAATCCGAAGGCAATGACTTAATTATCTACGAAGACGACGAACGCACCGAAAAAATGCGTTTCACATTTCCGCGCCAACCGAAAGAGCAACGCGGCGGACAAAACCTGTGTCTGGCGGATTTCTTCGCCTCAAAAGATTCGGGCAAAATTGATGTCGTGCCGTTTCACCTCGTAACGATGGGCAAACGCGCTTCGCAACATTCCGCCGAACTTTTCAAAAACGACAATTACACCGATTATCTATTGTTTCACGGTCTTTCGGTAGAATCCGCCGAAGCCCTCGCCGAAATGTGGCACAAACGCATCCGCGAAGAACTCGGTTTTGCCGATAAAGACGCAACCGAAATGGCAAAACTCTTCAAACAAGGCTACCAAGGTTCACGCTACAGCTTCGGCTATCCCGCGTGTCCGCGCATCGAAGACCAGACGAAACTTTTTGAACTGTTAAAACCCGAAAGAATTGATGTCGAACTAACCGAAGAATTTATGCTCGAACCCGAACAATCAACTTCTGCTATAATTATTCATCATCCTGAGGCGAAGTATTTTAATGTAGAATAGAGTAAGTTTATGAAAAATTATCCTGTTGATTTTCCTCGACTGCCAATAGAAATTGTTCTCTTTTTTTCAGAAAGACCTGATAGTGGAGCTTGGAAACCAAAAGCTGTTTTTGAATTTTGCCAATACTACAAAGATAAGTATGGCACTAGTGAATTACCTCAGCCTCAAGTCGTTGCAAGAATTTGTGAAAAACTTGTTGATGTCGGGAAATTGAGTATTCATTCTCGTAGCGGAATTAACTCAGTGGATAATCGTTATTTCACTCTTTTGGGAGATGAATCACTTCGCCATAATGATGATGCGTTGCATTTCTTGAATTTACACTTAGGATTTGTTGCTTACGGTTTTCCATATATTTATGAATATTACAAACCGTTTATTTTGCCTTTATTATTTATTGACTCAAATGACAACGAATCATTGGGAACTTGCTTTCGCTATCAAAACGGAATCGTTTCAGCAAGGCATTGTCTTGAGAGTGCAAAAAAAGTCGCCATTCAAGGAATTGATGCGGAACTTCTGCAAAGAGCTAACTTTACAGTTCACGAAAATGATTTAATGGATTTAATTTATATCGAAATCTCTGAACTAGAATTGCTTCCACCTTTTTCAGGAAACGCAGGAATTTTGGATGAAGTTATAACTCTTGGTTACCCAAAAATCGCAGGCTATCATAATTTTCTCTCAACAGAAAAAGCCACAGTTTCATCAAGGTTTACATCCACAGTCGGAGAAATCGCAGCGAGCGCGGAAGACATTTGGATTAAAGAAAGTTTGTTTTTGATAACTGCTAAGATTCAAGGTGGAAATAGCGGCGGTCCAGTAATAAACAAAGAAGGCAGAATTGTTGGAGTTTCGGTAAGTATGAGCAAAGGCGATGGAAGTTACGATGATTTAGGATATGGAACAGTAATACCAATGTCATTTATTGATGAAGACATTATAAATCAAAAAAATTATAAACTTTTCGATTCTACAAATATTGAATTTGTAAATTTTGACTACGAATAAGTAAAGTTAATCTGAATTACAAAAACATTATCACCATCGAACCAAACAAACACGACGGAAAATCTTCTATTCGCGTCAACTCGAAATTTATCCGAAACTAAATTTCTTGCAAATCATTGGTTAAAATCGGATAATTTTTACATTATGGAAACAGTTTTGGAAAATGAAGCCGGAATAAAAGAAATGTTCAAAGTTGCGATTCTCGAAACTCTCGAAGAACGCAAGTATTTGTTCAGCGATCTGTTTCGTGAAATAACCGAAGATATTGCGCTGGCAAAAGCTATCGAAGAAGGTGAAAACTCGGCGGAAGTTTTGCGTTCCGCCGTTTTTGATGTTTTGGAGAAACAGGTTTGAAAGTCGAATTCCGGGAAAGTTTCTAAACGGATTTAAGCAATATCAAAAATGCCAAACTCTTGGCAAAGGGCGCGTAAAACGATTGAAAATGCCGAAGATTCCGACGCACCGAATCAAATCCACAACTTCAAAAAGTTAAAAGGAAGTCAATCATATTACCGCATCAGAATTGGCGAATATCGCGTCGGTTTGAAAATGGAGCGCGACACATTGATTTTTGTTCGCTTTTTGTCGAGAAAAGAAGTTTATTGGTTTTTTCCTTGATAATTATACAAAGTTGTCCTTTTCAGTTTCTCGCGTATAAACTTAATTGTGATCGAACAGCAAGAACAAAATGATGTTTTAGGCGATTTCACAAATCGTCTGGACAAAATTGGCATTGAATATATGCTTGTCGGTTCGATGGCTTTGGTTCATTACGCGATGCCGCGGGCGACGGTTGATATTGATATTGTCGTTAATATTTTGCCTGACAATTTTGATCAATTTATCGCGGAATTTGAAAACGATTATTACATTCCGCTGGACAGCGCGAAAAATGCGGTTCGGCAAAAGCGTATGTTTAATCTGCTGAATAATCAAACAATTTTGAAAATTGACTGTGTTGTGCTTAAAGAAAATGAATTTGATTTACACGCTTTTTCCCGTCGTCAAAAGGTAGATTATGAAGGTGAATTCGATGTTTGGATTATCGGTAAAGAAGATTTGATTTTATCGAAATTGAATTGGGCGAAAAAGACGAAATCCGAACGGCAGATGCTCGATGTAGCGAGCATTATTCGCAATGGTTATGATAAAGATTACGTCGAAAATTGGGCGGAAAAGTTGGGCGTTGACGAACTTTTGAGAGAATGTTTTGAGCTTTTGGAAAAAAATTATGATGAATGACACGACTCGTAAGATCGAGGAAATGCAAAACGAACTCTGGATGAAAAAAACGCCGCAGGAACGCGCCCGCTTTGCATCGGCAATGTTCGCCGCCGGCAGACACGCCGTTATTGCTTCGCTTCCGAAAGATTTATCGGAAAAGGAATTCAAGAAACAGTTGTTTTATCGCACTTACGGCGAACATTTGCCGGAAGATTTTTTCTCGTCTTAAACTTCCTTGTTGTATTTATTTCGATAATTGAGTGGTGTCATTCCGGTAATTTTTTTGAAAGTTTCGCGGAAAGATTTTGTGTCGTTGTAGCCGACATCAAACATTACTTCGGTGATGTTTTTGCGGCTTGTTTCAAAGCTCTTTTTGGCGGCTTCGATTTTTACGCGCCGGACGTATTCGTTGACGGTATTGTTCGTCGCTTTTTTGAAACGTCGCTCAAAACTTCGGCGGCTGATGGCGAATTTTTCGGATAATTGGTCGGTCGTGAATTTTTCTTCCACATTGTTTTCAATGAATCTCTGCGCTTTTTTGATATCTCCGTCTGCGTGTTCTTTTTGACCTTTGAAGATTGTAAAATGCGTCTGGCTGTGGCGTTCGATGTCTATGGCGAAGATTTTGGCGGTCTGAATTGCGGTTTCGCGGTTGGTGAATTTTTCTACTAAATAAATCAGCAAATTAAAATAGGAAGTTGCGCCGCCGCTCGTGTAAATGCCGTCTTCTTCAGTGATTATTTTGTCGGTTTGCAGATCAACTTCGGGAAACATTGCGCGGAATTCGTCCGCCGCCCGCCAATGTGTCGAGCATTTTTTTCCATTTAAAAGTCCCGTTTTCGCCAACATAAATGCGCCAACGCAAAGACTGACGACTTCCGCGCCTTTTTTATATTTTTCAATAATCCAAGGAATGAAATCTTTATTCGTTTCCAAAAACTGTTCGGTGTCGCCGTAAAATGCGGGAATGAATATCAAATCCGTCGTTTTCACATCGTCCAAAAACAAATCTGAATGAACGGAAAACGCGCCGTCGTGAAGTTTTACTTCTTTCGCTAAACCGACAAAGTTTATATCGAAAAGCGCGGGTTTTACTAGGTAATTGACCTGCGAAAAAACGTGGCGCGGATCGTCAATTGCCGCTAAAACCGCCGATTCCGGGACGAGTATGGAAATGTGTTTCATAAAATTGAATTAACCTAAGATTTTGTCGCAAACAACCCGCAACTTTGTCGTATTTACACCGCGCATTATCTCATATCGGATGTTATATTGTAAAGACGATAAGAAATTGTCTTATCTGTGAAACAAAAATTAGAGGTAGTTGAAAATGAGAAAATTAAAATTACAAATGCACATATCTCTTGACGGATATGTTGCCGGACCTAATGGCGAGTCGGATTGGATGACGTTTTCGGATGATGGATTTGAATATGTCAATGCCTTAATTGACACTTCCGATACTCTTCTGCTTGGCAGAAAGATGTCGGATGGATTTATGGATTACTGGGAAAGCGTGGCGAAGCAGCCGGAAAATCCCAAAAATTCTTTCGCTATAAAGATAGTGAATATTCCGAAAATTGTCTTTAGCAAAACAATTGAAGAATCAAAGTGGGGAAACACCACTTTGGCAAAGGGCGATATTGTTGAAGAAGTGGAGAAAATTAAGAAGAAAGATGGAAAAGACATCATTGTTTATGGCGGAGCAAATTTCGTTTCAAACCTGATTAGAGAAAATCTGATTGACGAATATCATCTTAACGTCAATCCGACGGCAATCGGCAGCGGTTTAGCGATTTTTAACAATTTAAAAGACGGATTGCAATTGCAGCTAATCAAGTCGCAAGCCCTCGATAGCGGAGTTGTAGTCAACACATATCTTGCAAAATGAGGTTTTGGGTTAGAAGGAATAAGAATATTTTTTAAATAAAAAAGGAGCAATAATTATGACAAAAGAACTTTGGTTAAATTTTCCGGTGAAAGATGTGAATAAGTCGAAAAATTTTTTTACGAAGATCGGATTTTCTTTAAATGAAAAACGGACGAATGACGAAATGGCGTGTTTCAGCATCGGCGAAAAAAACATTGCGGTTTTGTTTTTTGCGGAAGAAACTTTAAAAGGTTATATGAAAAATGAAATTTCCGACACAAGTGCAGGTTCGGAAGTTTTGATTTCGTTTGACGCGGAAAGCCGAGATGAAGTTGATGAAATGGCGAGTAAAGTATTTGATGCGGGCGGCACGGTTTTTAGTGAGCCTGCGGAAATACAAGATTGGATGTATGGTTTCGGCTTTGCAGATTTAGACGGACATCGTTGGAATATGTTGTTTATGGATTTCAGCAAAATGCCGCAAGATTAATTGAAAATATAGGAGAAATAAAATGGGAAAATATGTAGATGGATTTTTGATTCCGGTTGCAAAGGATAAAATCGGAGAATATAAGGAAATGGCGCAAAAAGCCGGCGAAGTTTGGATGGAATACGGCGCGTTGGCGTTTTGCGAATGTGAAGGCGACGATCTGGAATTGGAAGGAATGTTTTCGTTTCGGACAGCGGCAGACGCGGCGGAAAATGAAACGGTGATTTTTTCGTGGATTATGTTTGAGTCGAGAGAACACCGGGACGTAGTGAACGCCAAAGTGATGGAAGACGAGCGTTTGAAACCAATGATGGAGAATAAAAATCCGCCGTTTGATTTCAAACGGATGGCTTACGGCGGTTTTAAAACTTTGGTTAATTTTGAAAAAAAATAGGAGAAAAAATATGAACACAATCGGTTATTTTGAAATTCAGGCGAATGATCCTGAAAAAGCGGTTGAATTTTATACAAATGTTTTTGACTGGAAATTCATGGAAGAAAGCGGTTTACCGATTAAATATTGGCGAATCGAAACTGAAGGAATTGGCGGCGGACTGCTTGAGCGTCCGGCGAAAACTCCGCCGACCGAATGCGGAACAAATGCCTTTGTTTGTTCGATTGAGGTTGCAGATTTTGATGCAACTACCGAATTTATTTTAGAAAACGGCGGGCAAGTCGCAATGCCGAAATTTGAAATTCCCAGACGCTGTTGGCAAGGATATTTTATTGATTCCGATACTAATACCTTCGGAATTTTTCAGGTTACAAATTAATTTTAAATAAATAGGAGAATAAAAAAATGGCAACAATCAATCCATATTTGGATTTTGACGGAAATGCGGAGGAAGCATTAAATTTTTACAAATCGGTTTTCGGCGGCGAATTTACGGCGTTGATGCGTTATAAAGAAATGTCGGGGGCAGAATGTGATGGAATGAAATTGGCGGACGATGAACTCCAAAAGATAATGCACGTTTCATTGCCGATAGGAAATAGCAGCGTTTTGATGGCATCGGACGCGCTCGAATCAACGGGGCAAAAACGAATTGTCGGGACAAATTTTTCGGTTTCAATAAATGCGGACAGCAAGGAAGAAGCGGAAAAACTTTATAACGGTTTGGCGGACGGCGGAACGATGACGATGCCGATTGCCGATGCTTTTTGGGGCGCGTATTTCGGGATGTTGACGGATAAATTCGGCGTTCAATGGCTAGTCAATTTCGACGAAAAATACGCTCAATGATCTACTAAAATTTAGTTTGGTAAATAGTCTTTGACCGCGAAATTTGTCTTTTTTTTGATAAACGCGGTCAAAGATTGCTAAAAAAATAAACAGTCTAAAATAATAAATATGAAAATCGCAGTAATTATCGTTCGCACTTTAATCGGCTTATTGTTTTTATTCGCATCAATCACATATTTTCTGAATGTCGCGCCGCCCCCCGAAGGTTTGACGGGCGACACGAAAACTTTTTTTGACGGTTTGACGGCTTCGCATTACATCTTGCCGGTGTCGAAAATCTTTGAACTTTTATGTGCGCTAGCATTTTTGTCCGGCAGATTCGTCGCGCTCGCCGGCGTGTTGATTTTTCCGATTGTGCTGAATATTCTGCTTATCAACGCGATTCATTTGCCGAGCGGTTTGCCGATTGCAATTCCGCTTTTTCTGGCAACTTTGTTTTTGGTTTACGCAAACCGGGAAAAATATTACCCGCTTTTGGAGGCAAAATAATGAGAAAATTAAAACTACAAATGCAAATGTCTATTGACGGATACGTTGCCGGACCGAACGGCGAACTTGATTGGATGACTTTTTCTTTGGACGAAAAAGCTTCAGCTCGCCTTAATGAACTAACCGACACTTCCGACACCATTTTACTCGGTAGAAAAATGACCGACGGTTTCGTTAATTATTGGACGAGCGTTTCAGAGAATCCTGAAAGTCCCCAATACTCTTTCGCCCGAAAAATGGTTGATATTCGGAAGGTCGTGTTCAGCAAAACGGTCAAAGAATCAAAATGGGTAAACACGACTTTGGCAAACGGCGATATTGTCGAAGAAGTCGAAAACCTAAAAAATAGAAACGGCAAAGATATCCTCGTCCATGGCGGCGCGGGCTTTGTCAGTTCCTTGATACAAAACAATCTGATTGACGAATATCATTTTCTCATCAATCCGGTCGCTATCGGCAAAGGAATGTCTATTTTTGGAGATTCGTATGAAAGATTAAATCTTCGATTTATAAAATCCGAAACATTTTCCAACGGCAAGGTCGAGATTTGCTACGAGCCGCAAAAAACTTAAAGGAGACTTTTTAATGAAATATGATTCTATCGAAGCATTCGTTCCGTCGGGAAACGATTTTCAAAAATCGCGGCAATTGTTTTTAGAACTCGGCTTTGACATCGTTTGGGAAGCCGATGATTACGTCGGTTTTGAAAATAATGACTGCAAGTTTATTCTGCAAAAGAATGACAACAAAGAATTTGCTGAAAACTTTATGATGAGCGTTAAAGTTGACGATCTGAACGAATTTTGGCAAAAAGTCAGCGCATTGAATTTGTCCGAAAAATTCGGCGTAAAAATGCAAGAACCGAAAGTTTTTCCGTGGGGCAGAGAAGTCAACTTAATTGACATCGCGGGAGTTTGCTGGCATTTTGCGGAAAGTAAAAATGGCAATTAATTTTGAGATTAGAAAACTTGATCCGAATGAAATCAACTTAGCCGGAGATTTAATTTTAATGTTTGGTTTTGACGATGAAAACGGTTTGCTTCCGTCGGATGAATATGTGGCTTGAGTTTGGTTTAATCACAAATTTTAGTAACATACAAAACATTATGATTAGTCCTGAAAAAGCTAAAAAATTTATGTGGTTCTGTGCGGGAATTGTCCTTTCGATGAGTGCTTTATACTTTTTACAGAAATTCTTTGATTTTTAAAATAAACTTTCAATATTTTTCCGCAATTCTTCGCCTTTCAAAATCGAAACATTCGACCAAGTTCGTTTATCCATCTCAATCGTCTTGCCTCAAGCGTCTTTATTCCTGTTATCACTTGCAAATTATAAAAACACTCTTGCTCAATTCATAATCGGTGCAAAATTTGAAACCAAAACCGAATTGCGGCGTAAAATCTGCATTATGAAAAAGAAACTTTGCTGACTTTTTTAATCATTTTGACTTTGGCATTTAACGCGATGGCGCAAACGAAAGAACCGTTGAAAACTGAAACACCGACGGCAAATCCGGCAGATGTTTCTTCGATTGACGCGATTATGAAAGCCGTCTACGACGTAATTTCCGGCGACGCGGGAAAAAACGCGATTGGGACAGATTTCGCAGCCTTTTTCACAAAGTTGCGCGGCTGATTCCGGCAGATAAAAATCCGACCACAAAACTCGTCGGCGCACACGCTTTTACGCCGGAAGAATTCATCGAAAGATCGTCGCCGTTTATGGAAAAAGAGGGGTTTTTTGAAAATGAAATTGCGCGGCGCACCGATTTGTACGGCAACATCGCCCATGTTTTTTCGACCTATGCTTCCTATCACAAAGCCGACGACAAAAAGCCTTTTGCCCGCGGAATTAATAGTTTTCAGCTTCTAAATGACGGAAAACGCTGGTGGGTTTTAACAATTTACTGGCAAGGTGAAACGCCTGAAACGCTGATTTCCAAAGAGTATCTGAAAAGTAAAAAGGCAAAAGTAATGGCTGGACATATTTTGACTCGCAAATTAACTTTGAATTTACCGATTGAAAAAATTTTCGATTTTTTTGCCGACGCGGGAAATCTCGAACGCATTACACCGCCGGAACTAAATTTCAAAATCATCACACCGCAGCCGATTGATATAAAAAAAGGTACGCTGATTGATTATCAACTGAAATTGCGCGGGTTGCCATTGACCTGGAAAACTATTATTACGACTTGGAATCCGCCGCACGTTTTTGTAGATGAAGCTTTGAAAAGTCCGTATAAACAATGGATTCATCGGCATAATTTTACTAAACTTTCCGCAAATCAGACTTTGATCGAAGATGAAATGAAATATCGTTTGCCGCTCGAACCGTTCGGAGATTTGGCGCACTGGTATGTTCGGCGCGAATTGGACTATATTTTTAATTACAGACAGAAAGCGGTTAAAGAAATTTTGCAGCCGGGGGAAAAACAGGGAAAGTCGGCAGCATAATCTTACCGGCTAAACTGCTACTTTACTTTTTGTGCGGCTAGCCTGAAAACAATCTTTACATAATACTGAGCGTCCGCTTTTCGGCTGAAACGGCACTTGGTCGTGTTTGCCGCAATTGTCGCAGACGATTTCAAACCGCTTTGGTGCATTCCCACCCTCAGCCGCTTTTTTCGAGCCGCATTTCGGGCATCTTTGCGGTGTCGTCATATTTCTCTGATAAAACTTTTCCTGTTCCTGTTGGCTAAAATTAAAATTTTCCTTGCATTGAACGCAAGTAATATCTACGTCCGGCATTATTTGTAACTCCTGTTTAGATTTTTGACAATCGAAAGTTTATCACACAAGCGACATTACTTTGCAATTTTAGAAAAATAATTCTTTGATTATTAAATTAAATTTCTCCTGTTTCTATCGAACCGGCGGCGATTTTGCCGAGCGAATTAACAAACACATTAAAATCAGCAAAGCGTTTATCGCGCGTGAAACCTTTTATAAAGCGATAATAAATTTGCTGCGCGATAACGGCAATTTTGAAAGTCCCGAAGACGTAATAATAAAGAATATTTGAAACATCGCGCCCGGATTTTTCCGTGTAAATATCAACAAGTTTACGGCGCGAAATGTTTTCCATCAAAACTCGCGGATTAAACGGCATATTCAAAAGTTCTGCGCCGTCGTTCGCCGACATCCAATAACCGAGCGTCGTTCCCAAATCCATCAAAGGTTCGCCGACAGTTGTTAATTCCCAGTCGAGAACTGCAACAATTTCGGTCAAATTTTTAGGATTGAGCATCACATTATCGAATTTATAATCGTTATGCACGAGTGTCGCGCCGTCGGAATTCGGAATATTTGCGTTCAGCCATTCGATTGATTTTTCGAGTTCGCTGTGTTCGTCGGTTTTTGCGTTAAAATATCTTTTTGTCCAGCCTTCGACTTGTCTTTGGGCGTAACCTTCGGGTTTACCTAAATTTTCCAAACCGATTTTTTTGTAATCGAGCGCGTGAAGTTTGACCAAATTTTCGATAAAAGATTTACAAACTTTCTTTTGAAGTTCGGGTGAATTTTCCAAAATTTCCGGCGATTTCCCGCGAATTATCAAACCTTTGCGGCGTTCCATTAAATAGAATTCCGAACCGATTATATTTTCGTTATCGCAATACAAAAGCGGTTTTGGCGCAGGTTTATAAACGAGCGAAAGTTTTGACAAAACATTGAATTCACGTGACATATCGTGCGCTGATTTGACCTGATTGCCGAACGGCGGACGACGCAGAACATATTCTTGATCGCCGATTTTTATCAAATAAGTTAAATTTGAACTTCCCGCCGGAAATTGCGAAATTGTTATTTCATCGGTTTTTACATCAAGATTTTCGCGCAAAAAAGTTTGAAGATTTTCTGTGTTTAATTCTTCGCCCAATCGAATGTCGGTTGTATCTTTCATAAACTGGTTGAGTAAATTTTTATCTCAAAAAATCTGTGCTAATCTTAAATTTAAATGCCGAAAATTATGAATTTTAATTATTCTACGAAAACTATTGAACTGCAAAGTCGTCTGCAATCGTTTATGGATTCTTTTATTTATCCGAATGAAAAAAACTTTGAAAACGAAATAAACTCCGGCGATAGATGGCAGCCTTTGCAGTTGATTGAAGATTTGAAAGCGAAGGCGAAAACCGAAGATTTGTGGAATTTGTTTTTGCCTGAAATTTCGAGTTTGTCGAATGTCGAATACGCGCCGCTTGCCGAAATTATGGGCAGAGTTCCGTGGTCGTCGGAAGTTTTTAACTGCTCCGCGCCAGACACGGGAAATATGGAAGTTCTCGAAAAGTACGGTACTGACGCGCAGAAAAATGAATGGTTAAAGCCTTTATTAAACGGCGAAATTCGCTCGTGTTTTGCGATGACCGAACCTGATGTCGCGTCAAGCGATGCCACAAATATTCGTTCATCAATTGTAAAAGACGGCGACGATTACGTTTTAAGTGGCAGAAAATGGTGGTCAACCGGCGCGGGCGACGCTCGCTGTAAGTTGGCGATTTTTATGGGAAAAACCGATGCGGAAAAGCCGAAACATCTTCAGCAGTCAATGATTCTTGTTCCGATGGAAGCGGACGGCGTGAAAGTCGAAAGGATTTTGAATGTTTTCGGGTACGATGACGCGCCGAACGGACACGCTGAAATTTCATTTGAAAATGTGCGTGTTCCGGCTTCAAATCTACTTCTCGGTGAAGGTCACGGCTTTGAAATCGCACAAGGTCGGCTCGGTCCCGGACGGGTTCATCATTGTATGCGCTTGATCGGTGTGGCGGAACGTGCGCTTGAATTGATGTGCGAAAGAGCAAAATCGCGCACGGCATTCGGCAAACCAATTGCAGAACAAGGAGTAATTCGCCAATGGATTAGCGAAGCGCGTCTGGAAATTGAGCAAGCCAGATTGCTTGTTTTAAAAACTGCGTGGATGATGGATGAGGTCGGCAACAAAGCGGCGCGAAGAGAAATTGCAATGATCAAAGCCGTCGTTCCGCTGATGGCGCAGAAAATTATTGATCGTGCCATTCAAACGCACGGCGGCGGCGGCGTGTCGCAGGATTTTCCGCTGGCAAATTTCTGGATTTACGCCCGAACTTTGCGGCTTGCCGACGGTCCTGATGAAGTTCATCTTGAATCAATTGCCAAAATGGAGTTAAAAAATGAATATCAGAAAAGTTGAATTGCAGGATGCGGCGCAAATAGCTGAAATTTATAATTATTACATCTCAAATACGCATCATACGTTTGAAACCGAAGCATTGAGCGCAGAAGAAATGGAAAAACGCATCGGCGAAGTCAGCGGAAATTATCCGTATTTGGTTGCTGAAATTGACGGCGAAATTCAAGGTTATGTTTGTGCAGCACAATTTAAATTGCGGCAGGCGTATCAATATGCGGTGGAGGCTTCGATTTATGTCAGAAATCAGCAAAAACAAAAAGGAATAGGTTCAGAACTTTATAGAGAATTTTTAGAGGAACTGAAAGAAACCAGCATTCACACGATTATTGCGGGCATTGCTCTACCGAACGATGCGAGCATTAGATTTCACGAAAAATTGGGTTATGAAAAGGTCGCGCATTTCAAGGAAGTCGGTTACAAATTGGGCAGATGGGTTGACGTTGGGTTTTGGGAGATGCTTAATAGATTTTGATGTCCAAAGAGATTATTCATTTCGCGCACGCCAATGGTTTTCCCGCTAAAACTTACAACAAACTTTTTTCATTTTTGAAAAATGATTTTGAAATAAATTATCTTGAACGCCACGCGCACAATCCGATTTTCCCTGTAACAGACGGCTGGCAGCGGCTGGCGGATGAACTGCGCGAAGAACTGATTGATCGTTATGATGAACCGATTATCGGTGTCGGACACAGTTTGGGCGGCATTCTGCATTTTTTGGTCGCCATTCAAAATCCCGAATTATACAAAGCGATAATTTTGCTTGACGCGCCTATTATCAGCCGTTTGAGCAGCGCAGGAATCAAATTTTTAAAACTCACTAATCAAATGCAAAATTCTCCGCTCGTCAAAACCACTCGTTTCAGAAGAGCAGTTTGGCAAAGCAAAAATGAAGCCTTTGAGCATTTCAAAAAGAAAGATAAATTTTCAAAATTTGACGAAGATGTTTTGCGCGATTATATCGAACACGGAACGGTCAAAACCGACAAAGGTTTTGAACTGTCGTTTAATCCGCAAGTAGAAGCCAAAATTTACGAAACTTTGCCGCACTATCTTCCAAAACTGCGTGGAAAGTTAAAAGTTCCCGCATTTTATATCGGCGGAACAAATTCACACGAAGCGGAATTGGCGCGATTGGGTTTTATGCAAAAGTATTTTCCTATTAAATTTCAGTTTATTAAAGGCACGCATCTATTTCCGCTGGAAAAACCTGAAGAAACCGCAAAAACTATAATAAAAATTGTAGGTAATCAGTAATTCTTTTTCAATTGAAATGTAAAAGAGCCTAATTCATAAAGTGGTAATTTGTGATCCTACATTTGTATTTTTTCCTGCAAATAATCAGTTTGATTGATTTGAAAGTCAATTTGAAAAAAAAATAATCATTTTGCGTAAACTTCGTAAAAAGTTGTTGATAAAATTTAATTACTCCTGTAACTTTAATAAGTGTTGACACATACAGCGTCAATTCCTATCGCCACCTAAAGCGAATAGTTTTCATAAATAAAGCAAAATCAAATAATAAGATTGCTTAAAACAAAACGAATCAGATATTTTGGCTCCGCAATTAGTTAGATTCGGAAGCGGTTGTCAGTGCAAACGCTCCGGCAACGCCTGGCGCACCTGCGCCGAACGGAGCCGCCACGCCCGCTGCCGTTTCACCGCCGGCAGCCCCTGCGCCGAACCAACACGCTCCGCCAGCCGCGCAGTAAAATTGCTGAAAATAACGACAATTGAGCAAGTCAGACCAAGATTTGCAGTATCATAATGCAGAAGCCCGCACGAAGTAAGGGCGGACATACAGCTTTATTATAACCAGCGGCGGAACCGGCGCGTTTGGAATGGTTACCGCCGTCAACACAACCGCCAACAAAATTTTCTGGGCGGAAGGAGATTCTCTCGGCTTAAACCGTTTCGGTTCAACCTGACCGCTCGGAGTCGGAACAAATAAAGGTAAAAGTTCGGCTTCACTCAAGCGGTTAAATATTATTCAATACTATGTTGATACTGACGGCAGATTGATGAGGCGGGTTTTCAGCGTACAGAACGCCGGATTTATTGACAGCGTTATTGCCGAACATCTGATAGATTTTCGAATCAATTATACATTGAAACCTTCAGCGGATGGAAGTATAT
The DNA here is from genome assembly GCA_038232235.1 of Pyrinomonadales bacterium. Classification (GTDB taxonomy): domain Bacteria; phylum Acidobacteriota; class Blastocatellia; order Pyrinomonadales; family Pyrinomonadaceae. Next base: position 36,966 of record JBBSIE010000030.1, read on the forward strand.
TTGACCAACCTTCACGAGTATTAAATCTTGATGATGCAGCCTTAGTGCGGTTAATCGAATCGGTCATTTCAGTCGAAACAGCATATCCGCTGCAAAACGGTCAAAAAGATCAGGTTGACGGATTGATTACTGTTGGTGTGCGGAATTTACAGTTTTTAGAAGCACCGGTATCACAAGATTCACAGGGTAATGCAACACTTTCTAATCCGGGTCCGACACCCCAGATTAGGCTCTGTCGGTCATTTGGGGCAGATTTGCGGTTTTCCGACAGACTTCCGCTTTCTGCAAATTTACTGATTTCTATTTGCCACCATTAGTTTTGATAAAGAACTCTGGCTCTGAGCAAATCAAAGTTTGCTCGTCCATACATCTGTCTTTTGATGGTTTTCAGCCGATTAACCTGTCCTTCCGTCTGCCCGTTGCTCCATTCGCTGATGACCGCTTGCCGCACCGA
>JBBSIE010000031.1:0-37227 GCA_038232235.1 Pyrinomonadales bacterium
ATTACTCGAGCCAAAGAATTGTCTTACAGCCCGACGGAAAATTTGTCGTCGCCAGTGAAAATTATATTTATAATAGCAGCTTTAGTGAAGTCGCAGTCGTCCGTTACAATCCAGACGGAACTCTGGACGCTACTTTTGGAACGAGCGGGATAACGCGAACATCAGTCGGAAACAGTAACTCTCATTTTGTCGGAGAAATATTAGTGCAGACTGACGGTAAACTGCTGGTTGCCGGACACGCCCGTTTCGGCATTAATGGAGATATTTTCGTTCTGCGATACAACCCGAACGGAACGCTCGATACCAGTTTCGGCGCGAACGGAATTGTTCAGACGGACATTGACAATCTATCTAATGAGATTGGCGGAATGGCTCTGCAATCGGACGGCAAAATAATCGTTAACGGCTTGAATCGTCTTCCTTCCAACTATGTGATGTCGTCATCAATTGTGCGTTATAACGCGAATGGAACGCTCGACAACACTTTCGGCACAAACGGTATCGTCAGAATTATCAACCCCAGCCAAAGTTTCGCAAACATTGCCCGTGCTTTAGCGATACAGCAAAACGGTAAAATCTTAACGGCTGGAAACCGAAACGGAACATTCGCCATTTCCCGCTACAACTCGGACGGGACAATTGACACATCTTTCGGGACAAACGGTGTTGTTATTACCGCTATCGGAAACAATCTCAAATATAACGTTATTTCTTCGATTGCCCTGCAGACGGATGGAAAAATTGTTGCTGTCGGCACCGCGAACGCTAACGACGCGGGTTTAGGTACTGCTGTCGGATTGGTGCGCTATCTCGGCGACGCGGTTACAACTACGACGCGCCGCACACTGTTTGATTTCGACGGCGACGGGAAAGCCGATGTTTCGGTCTTTCGTCCAGACAACGGCGTGTGGTATTTGCAGCAATCGCAAGCCGGTTTCACAGGCATTCAATTTGGATTACCGACCCATAAACTAGTTCCGGCAGATTACGACGGCGACGGGAAAACAGACGTTGCCGTGTTTAGACCATCGGACGGTTCGTGGTTTATGCAAAGAAGTAGTTCGCAAGGCTTTACCTCCTTCCCCTATTTCGGCGCGGCAACGGATATACCAATGCCTGCTGATTTCGATGGCGACGGTAAATCGGAAGTGGCTGTTTTCCGTCCGTCGAACGGCACGTGGTATGTCTATAATCTGGCTAACAACGCTTTCAATGCAATTCAATTTGGCACGGCAGGTGACGTTCCGGTTGTTGCTGATTATGACGGCGACGGCAAGGCGGATTATGCGGTTTATCGTCCATCAAGCGGAATTTGGTATCTGCTGCAAAGCACAGCAGGTTTTGCCGCCACTCAATTTGGGATAGCGGAAGATAAACCGGTTGTAGGAGATTATGACGGCGACGGACGAGCGGACATCGCGGTTTATCGTCCGTCAAGCGGAATTTGGTATCTGCTCAGAAGCAGTCAAGGCTTTACGGCATTTCAATTCGGGATAGCGACGGATTTGCCCACACCGGGCGATTACGACGGCGACGGCAAGACGGACATCTCGGTTTATCGGGACGGGATTTGGTATATGCAGAACAGCACAAATGGCTTTTCGGCAATCCAGTTTGGGTTGCAAGGCGACAAACCGATTCCAAATGCTTTTGTTCCTTAGTCGCCAAAAATTAGAAGTAAATAAAAGCGTAATGGATTAAACACTGCCCTTTTATTTTAATTTACGGTTTGAGATTAAGGAATCTCAATTGTTTTGAAGAATTTCAAATGAAAGGAGAATAACAATGAATCCACTGAATTTAACATTACCGAAAAACCATCTCGCGCTTGTTTTAGCCATTCTCTTAGCGGTTGTCATCGGTATGTCGCCGCGTCTCTCGAGCGTCAGGGCGGCAAACGAGGCGACAAACAATGAGGATGCAAACAACGGCGCGACGAACGACGGCGATTTGGAAAAGGCGCGCGCCGCTTACGGCAAACTGCCGCTCGGCTTTGAGGCGAATCGAGGTCAAAGCGACGGCGCGGTTGATTTCATCGCGCGCGGCGCGGGCTATTCGCTGTTTCTCAAACCGACCGAAGCCGTCTTTGTGATGGTGGGTCAATCGGGCAAACAATCAAAGAACAGCAGCGGACACCCGGCGGAAAAGAAGGCGGCAAATTCCCTTGCGAGACAATCGGCAGTGCTGCGAATGAAGCTGATCGGCGCAAACTCTAAATCGTCGTCCGAAGGCGCCGAAGAACAGGCAGGAAAGGTCAGCTATTTTACCGGCGATGACGAATCGAAATGGCGAACCGATGTGCCGACTTTTGGGCGCGTCAACTACAAACAAATCTATCCGGGAATAGATATGACGTATTACGGCAATCAGCGGCAGCTCGAATACGATTTTGTGGTCGCGCCGGGAGCGGACTCGCGGCAGATAGCTCTGGCATTCGGCGGCGCAAAGAAGGTGGAAGTCGAAGCGGCGAGCGGCGAGTTGATTATAACGACGAGCGGCGGCGCCCAACTGCGGCAGCATAAACCCGTCATGTATCAGGAAGCGGCGGGCGGGCGAAAGACGATTGAAGGCGGATATGCCAAAACGGGCAGGAAGGGCGAGATCGGATTTCGGATCGGCGCGTATGACCGCACGCTGCCGCTCATCATTGACCCGACGCTCGTTTATTCGACCTATCTCGGCGGTAGTGGTGGTGATGGAGGCGTAGGCATCGCAGTTGACGCGCAAGGCAATGCCTACATCACTGGAGTTACAGATTCAACGAACTTCCCGACGAAGAATCCGTTGCAGGCGACAAACGGCGGCGGCGGCGGCAACCGTGATGCGTTTGTGACGAAGTTGAATGCGGCGGGCGACGCGCTCGTCTATTCGACCTATCTCGGCGGTAGCGGTGATGATGTCGGCAGCAGCATCGCGGTTGACGCTCAAGGCAATGCCTACATTACCGGATATACAAGCTCAACGAACTTCCCGACGAAGAATCCGTTCCAAGCGACAATCGGCGGCGCCCATGATGCGTTTGTGACGAAGTTGAATGCGACGGGCGACGCGCTCGTTTATTCGACTTATCTCGGCGGTAGGGATGGTGATTTTGGCTACGGCATCGCAGTTGACACTCAAGGCAATGCCGACATTACCGGATATACAACATCAACGAACTTCCCGACGAAGAATCCGTTCCAAGCGACATTCGGCGGCGGGGATGCGTTTGTGACGAAGTTGAATGCGGCGGGCGACGCGCTCGTTTATTCGACCTATATCGGCGGTAGCGGTAATGATGAAGGCTACGGCATAGCAGTTGACGCTCAAGGCAATGCCTACATCACCGGATATACAAAATCAACGAACTTCCCGACGAAGAATCCGTTGCAGGCGACATTCGGCGGCAACCAAGATGCGTTTGTGACAAAGTTGAATGCGGCGGGCGACGCGCTTCTCTACTCGACTTATCTCGGCGGTGGCGGTGATGATTATGGCTACGGCATCGCAGTTGACGCTCAAGGCAGTGCCTACATCACCGGAAATACAACATCAACGAACTTCCCGACGAAGAATCCGTTCCAACCGACATACGGCGGCAACAGCGGCGGCGGCGGCGGCTTCGACGGCGAGTTCGATACTATTAGAGGTGATGCGTTTGTGACGAAGTTGAATGCGGCGGGTGATGCGCTCGTCTATTCCACTTATCTCGGCGGGAGCGGTGATGATGGAGGCGTAGGCATCGCAGTTGACACTCAAGGCAATGCCTACATTACCGGATATACAACATCAACGAACTTCCCGACGAAGAATCCATTGCAAGCGACAAACGGCGGCGGCTACTACTTCGGCACCGATGCGTTTGTGACGAAGTTGAATGCGACAGGCGACGCGCTTCTCTATTCGACCTATCTCGGCGGGAGCGGTGATGAGGGAGGCGTAGGCATCGCAGTTGACACTCAAGGCAATGCCGACATTACCGGATATACAGAATCAGGGAACTTCCCGACGAAGAATCCATTGCAACCGACAAACGGCAACGGGGATGCGTTCATCGCCAAAATCTCTTTCGGCGCGGTGCCGCCGACGCGCACGGCATTTGACTTTGACGGCGACGGCAAAGCCGATATTTCAGTTTTCCGCCCGTCAGACGGCACGTGGTATTTGCAGCAATCAAGCAACGGATTTACCGCCACACAGTTTGGAATTTCGACAGATAAGATTGTTCCTGCCGATTACGACGGCGACGGGAAAACCGATATTGCCGTTTTCCGCGACGGCGTTTGGTATTGGCTCAATAGTTCTAACAATAGTTTTAACGCCGTGCAGTTCGGTATCGCAGGCGACATTCCTGTTCCAGCCGATTATACGGGCGACGGACGCGCCGAACTTGCCGTTTATCGCGGCGGAGTTTGGTATACGCTTAACTTAACCAACAACCAATTTCAAGCTGTGCAATTTGGTATTTCATCAGACAAGCCCGTTCCGGCTGACTTTGACGCTGACGGAAAAACAGACTTCGCCGTTTATCGTGACGGCGACTGGTATATGCTGCGAAGCTCAGAGGGTTTTGCCGTTGTTCAGTTTGGCATCGCGTCAGATACGCCGACAGTCGGCGATTATGACGGCGACGGACGCGCCGACCAAGCCGTTTATCGTTCAGGCGTGTGGTATGTTCTCGGCAGCAAGCAGGGTTTTTACGCTGTTCAATTCGGAATTGCCAGCGATATTCCGGTAGCTGCTGACTATGACGGCGATGGAAAGACCGATATTGCTGTTTACCGAGATGGAATTTGGTATATGCTTCGTTCGCAGCAAGGTTTCGGAGCAGTGCAGTTTGGCTTTGCTACTGATAAACCAATTCCTGCCGCTTTCGTGCCGTGAAATCAAGCGGCGTGGTGAAAATCACGCCACACCGAACAAATCATTGGACGTGAGGGCGCGGGCAGCTTCTCTTTAAAACGGTCTTTCGTTAAACTCGGAGTTGTCTGTGGCTGGTTTCGCCCCACGTCAACTCAATCGTTCAGCGATTTATGCAAATTTGCTCATCAGCGCGGCTGAAAAATAGTGAGTAATTGTATTGACAAGTTAAGTTGGCAGCAATTGAAAGACACTGACTTTCAACTGTTAACTTTACACTTACCGACAAAAATAATTTTATAGAATAGTGAAAAGTTAAAAGTGTAAAATGTAAAGTCGGCTTCCGCGCCAATTTAATTTGTCAATACAAGTAATCTTTAGTCTTTTCGCTTCTCGCAAAATTAATCTGATTTTCAATATGTTTCTTACGCTTTTTCTCACTCATTTTCGCTTTTCAAACGTGATATAATCAGCCTGAAAAATTATTTTCACAAAGCGAAAAATTATGACAACAGATTTCCTGACAGGCACGGTCAAAGGTCCGGGCGAAATGCCGCACGAGTATCTTTTTATTACCAAAGACAACGAGAAAACGCGCATCGGCGAGTTTGTTTATTATCGGGCGAAGGTCGGCGAGAAGGAGCGGCAGATTATCGGCACGATCAAAGGCAGAAAGCTCGTGCGAAATTTGCCGGACGCTTTTTTGTCCGATCCGAACACGCCGCCTTCGATGGTTTCGTCGTTAATCGGACTCGACGGCGACGGCTGTGAGATTTACGAGATTCAGGTCGAAACCATCGGATTTTTCGACACGACCGTGAAGGATTTTAACAATCCGCGCATTCCGCCGAATCCGGGGCAGGCGGTGTTTTTGGCTTCGTCGGAAACGCTTTCGCAGATGCTTTCCGCGAAGAAATCGCTGGAAACGGGTTCGGCGCATATCGGTTCGCTGCTCACGCGCGAGGCGGGCGAAGTACCGATTGTGCTTTCCGTGAAAGATGTCGTTTCGACGCATCTGGCGATTTTGGCTTCGACGGGTTCGGGGAAATCTTACACGGCGGGTGTTTTTATCGAGGAATTGATGCAGCCGCACAACGGCGCGGCGGTTTTAATCGTTGATCCGCACGGCGAATATCACACGATGCAGTCAATTCACGCGCACGAAAAATTTGTCCGCGACGGTTATCAGCCGGAAGTCAAAATCTACACGCCCGACAAAATCAAAGTGCGCTTTTCGACGCTGACCGAAGCCGACGTGAAATATCTTTTGCCCGAAGGCACGTCCGACAAAATGGCGCATTTTTTGTCGCAGTCTTTTCGCAGTCTGCACGAACGTCTGAAAGCCGAACGCAAACAGGATTACGCCTACGCTTACCACGATTTGCGCGACGAAGTGAACGCGCAGAAATACGGCGACGAATCGAAAAAAGACGGTTCGGGCGGCAATGTTTCTTCGATTGACGGCTTGCTGTGGCGAATGGATTCGCGTTTCGACCGCCCGGACACGATTTTCTCGGCGAGCGAACAGATCGAATTAAACGAACTTTTCAAACCCGGACGCTGCACGATTCTGCAATTATCCGACATCGAACAGCACGAACAGCAAGTCATCGTCGGCACGCTTTTGCGGCGCATCAACAAAGCCCGAATGATGGCGACGCGCGGCGAAACTCCGAAAGAATCGGGCGATGTCGTCAATTATCCGGTTTTCACATTATTAGAAGAAGCGCACCGCTTCGCGCCCGCCGGAGCGAGCGTCGTGTCAACAAATATCTTAAAACAAATCCTTTCCGAAGGCAGAAAATTCGGAGTCGGCATCGGCTTAATCACACAGCGTCCGGGCAAATTAGACCAGGACGTTCTCTCGCAATGTATGACGCAAATCATTATGCGAATCGTCAACCCGATTGACCAGCAAACCGTCGCCCAATCCGTCGAAGGCGCGGGACGCGCGATGCTCGCCGAACTTCCCGCATTAACCAAAGGACAGGCGATAATTTCCGGTGTCGGCATCAACACGCCCGTAATGTGTAGGATTCGCAAACGATTAACGGAACACGGCGGCGAAACCTTCGACGCGCCAACCGAATGGATGAACTGGCATTCGTCCGATTCAGTCGAGAAACGCGAACAGGCAGACGCGCCTTATTTGAAACCGTCGTCGGATAAAAAGCCGGAGAAAGTGGGGAATATTCGGATTTAAAAATTATTGAAAATTTGTGAATTTACAAAATATATTGTGTCTTTGATAAAACAACATTCAATAACTTGTGATTTCGCGGAAATTTTATTGTCAAATTATTGAGAGTAAGTTTAATATCTCTTTGCTTGTTATTTGTTAATTGTGTATCAAAAAATCTATGGTTTAGGAATTTTGATAAGCGACGGGATTTTGATGAGTGATACAATATTTAGTAGTTCACCAGCTGTCGCAGGCGATAATACTTAATTTATGCAATAGTTACTGAATGCTGTTCTAAAATTAATTACCTTGTCGGAGAATTAGAAATTTTTCGATAATATAATTTTTTTGTGGAAATTTAACGAGGTTTATTCTATAATAACGACGACTAGAATGCTTTCTGTTTTAGTCATTAGTCGAAAATGCATCATCTACGCCCGAAAAATTGCCTTTTCAACAATCGAATGAGCAGTCAAAAAAATAAAAATAATACTTATATCAATGTATATTTATGTATATTATCGCTTGCCGGTATCACGGCTCTTTATATATCAATAATTGAATTCATAAGAGAAGACATTGATGTTGGACTTCTCATTTTAGCACTTGCAACAATTTTTGTCGGTTCACGTTTCCGCATTCAAATACCTCGCAGCAAAATTCATTTATCTTTTTCGGAAGTATTTGTAATTTACATACTGCTTGTTTATGGAAGCGGTGGGGCGATTTTAGTCGCCACATTAGAAACTTCATACACAAGTCTAAACTTTCGGCGTAAAGGCGTTGCCATAAAAAATACCACTATCCTGATTAACGGCTTGACGGCGGCAGTTTCGACTTTTCTAATGGCTGTAACCGTAGATTTAATTTTTTCTTTACCGTTTTTAAGTATAGAAAAAAATACACTTACCGGATTTGCTCTTCTGGTGTTAAGTATGGGCATTACCTTATTCCTCTACAATTCGGTGATAACTTCTATTTGGGGAGCTTTAAAAACCGAAAAACCGTTGAAGGCTTTTTGGGAACACTGGTTTGATTTTTGTGTTAATGCCTTGGTGATGTATATTGCCGCCGCGTTGATTGCGGGTTTAGCGGTCAAAGCGCAGAGTCAGTTCAGCACGACATTGTTTCTATTGACAATTGCGGTTTCCGGCGTAGTTTATTTTACTTACCGGCGATATATTGATGATGTCAGGAAAATTTCCGCCCTGGCTGAACAATCCGAACGGGAACGCGCCGAACAAGCGGAAACGCACGTTGAAGAATTACAGCATCACATTGTCGAACAAGATCGCATCAGTCAGGCGTTGCGCGAAAGCAAGGAAAGATTTCGCCACGCGGCGTTTCACGATGCTTTGACGGATTTGCCGAACCGCAATTTGTTTATGGAATCTCTAAAATCCGCGCTCGAAAAAACCAAGCAAAAAGGCGATTTCAAATTTGCCGTTTTATTTCTCGACATCAATCGTTTTAAAACAATCAACGACAGTCTCGGTCATTCGATGGGCAACCGACTTATTCTGCACGTTGCCAAACGTCTGGCGACTTCGGTTCGGGAAAAAGATTTAGTGGCGAGATTCAGCGGCGATGAATTTGCTTTTATTCTCAATAATATTTCGGGTATCGGTGATGCGATAAAATTTGCGGAACGCATCAAAGATAAAATCTCCGCGCCGTTTTCTTTGAGCGGCAGACAGGTTTTCACGAGTCTCAGTATCGGGATAGCAATGGGAAGCGCGGAGTATGAAGCGGCGGAGGATGTTTTGCGCGATGCGGATATAGCGATGTATCACGCCAAGGAATCAAATAAAGATTACGCCATTTTCGACAATAAAATGCACACCCGCGCCGTCACGCTTCTCCAGCTTGAAACCGACTTGCGGCTGGCTTTGGAGCGCAGTGAACTGATAATGTTTTATCAGCCGATAATCAATCTCGATTCGATGCAGTTATACGGTTTCGAGTCTCTGGTTCGCTGGAATCATCCGCAGCGCGGACTTGTTCCGCCCGGCGAGTTTATTCCGATAAGCGAAGAAACCGGATTAATTATACCGATGACGCTCTGGATTTTGCGAACTTCGTGTCGGCGAATAGTTGAATGGCAGCGTCAATTTCCCGAAAACAAAGATTTGGTCATCAGCGTCAATCTTTCCGGCAAACATTTCGCCGAAAAAAACTTGGTCGAGCAAATACGCAGCATTTTAATAGAAACTGAAATAAATCCGGCTTGTTTAAAATTGGAATTAACGGAGAGCGCGGTGATGGAAAACGCCGAAAATATCATTACGATGTTAGCGCAAATCAGAGAATTGGGAATTAAACTCAGTATTGACGATTTCGGCACCGGTTATTCTTCACTCAGCTATCTGCACCGTTTTCCGATTAATACGTTGAAAGTTGACCGTTCTTTTGTCAGCACGATGGAAAACGGAAGCGAAAACGGGGAAATCGTTCGCACCGTTATCGCTTTGGCTAAAACTTTGAAACTGGATGTGGTCGCGGAAGGAATCGAAACGATTCATCAATTGCATCAACTCCGCATTTTGGGTTGTGAATACGGTCAAGGTTATCTTTTCTCGCGTCCTGTTTCAGTTGAAGAGGCGGAAAAAGTTCTGATTGACAAATCACGCTGGGAAAAAATAATTCCGAATAATAATTTCGTAATGCCGAAACAGGATGCTGAAGTTTCGCATTTACGATTAGCCAAATAATTTTTAATAGTAAATGGTGAATGTAAGAAAGTTTTCCATATTCACAATTCACCACTCACCATTCACCATTAAATCAGGTTTCGCGTTCAGCGGAAATTCATTTTCATAGATATTCGCCAGATTCAGCAGGACATCTTCCGACCAATTTTTGCCGACTAATTGCAAACCAATCGGCAAACCTTCGCCTGACAAACCGCACGGCACCGAAACGCCCGGAATTCCGGCTAAATTTGCCGAAGCCGTATATACATCGCTCAGATACATCGCCAGCGGATCATCTGATTTTTCACCGATTTTAAAAGCCGTCGTCGGCGAAGTCGGCGTTAAGATCGCGTCGCATTTTTCAAATGCGTTGTTAAAATCCTGTTTCAAAAGTGTGCGGACTTTCTGCGCTTTGGAATAATAAGCATCATAATAACCGGAAGATAAAACATAAGTTCCGAGCATAATACGGCGTTTGACTTCCGCGCCGAAACCTTCTTCGCGGGTTTTTTGATACATTTCGCGCAATTCGTGAGCGTTTTCCGCCCGAAATCCGTAACGAACGCCGTCAAAACGCGCCAGATTTGAAGACGCTTCGGCAGTTGCGAGAATGTAATAAACCGCAATCGAATATTTTGAATTCGGCAGTTCGATGTCAACAATTTTCGCGCCCAAGTTTCGATAATTTGCAATTGCATTTTCAACCGAATTTCTCACTTCATCATCCAAACCTTCGCCGAAAAGCGCACGCGGAACGCCAACTTTTTTGCCTTTTATATCGTTTTCCAAATCTGAAACATAATCCGGCACTTCGACATCTGCCGTTGTCGCGTCATTTTTATCTCGTCCGGCGATAACTTTTAACACTTCGGCGACATCTTTCGACGTTTGCCCGAAAATCCCGATTTGATCGAGCGAAGAAGCAAACGCGACCAAACCGTAACGCGAAATTCTGCCGTAAGTCGGTTTCAATCCGACGATTCCGCAAAACGAAGCCGGCTGCCGAACCGAACCGCCGGTTTCAGAACCGAGCGCGACGCGAACCACGCCCGATGCAACCGCGACTGCGGAACCGCCCGAACTTCCTCCCGGAACGCGCGTCGTGTCCCAAGGGTTTTTCACCGCACCGAAAGCCGAATTTTCGTTGGAAGAACCCATCGCAAATTCGTCCATATTCGTTTTGCCGACAATGACCGCGCCCGCGTCAAGTAATTTTTCAACCGCGGTTGCATTATATTGCGGCTTATAATTTCCCAAAATCCGCGAACCGCACGAAGTCTGCGTCCAACTCGTGCAGATATTGTCTTTAACCGCGATTGCCGCACCGCGCAAATTTTGATTTTTGGAAGTATTATTTTCTAATTCTTCGGTGCGTTTCATCGCGTAATCGCGCTCAATCGTCAGAAAGGAATTCAATTTTTCGTTAAGTTTTTCCGCGTTATCTAAAGTTTTTCCAATTTTCGATTTTATTTCGCTCATTATTTGCTTTCTACTTTGTTGACCAGCCAATTGTTATTTTGTTTGACAGTTTCAACCTGAACTTCTTTCTGTTCGCTGCGCGTATCCGTTTTCCAAAAAAGCACGACTTGTATATTCACTTTTTTATCCGCTTCGACGACCTCACATTTGCCGAGCCGAAACGCTTTTGGATAATCGTCCGTCGCCGTAAAATAATCAATTGCGCTTTCCGGTTGATTTTCCAATTGCCGTTTTAAGTCGTCGGTTAAATATTTTTCGCGCTGTTTCAAATTTTCTTTGGTAAATTTCATATCATTGCCAAAATGATTTGAATAAAGTTCTTTGACAGTATTTCGCGCATCGGTGCAATCTTGACTTTCCAAATTCGGAATACTGCAATTTAATTGAAAAACGACAGAAAGGAGCAGACAGGCAAAAATCACGCTCCGTAACTTTAGAATTTGAACTTTGAACTTTGAACTCATAATATTTTGGGAACGCGAAAATGTCCGTCGGAAGCCGCCGGAGCTTGGTCGAGCGCGAGTTTTTGTCCCAAAGATTCGTGCGGAACGTCTTCGCGCCGTGTGTCAGTTGCTTCACCTTCGGGCGTTAAACCGCCGATTGCGGGTTCGATGTTTTCCGTGTTGAGTTCGTTTAACTGCTCGACGTATTCAACAATACTCGCCATTTGCGGCGTGTAAAGCGCGATTTCTTCTTCGGTAATTTCAAGGTGAGCGAGTTTCGCTATTTTTTTTATGTCTTCTTTTGTAATTGCCATATTTTGGAAAATCTAAGATTTTTTCATATTTTCCTTCCGCGCCAGACAGCTTCCCGCCGCGAGCAGGAATTGATAACGCAGATTATCGTCTTTTATCGCATCTGCCGAATGCCGGAGTTTCGGCGTAACTTTGTCCAATGCAATTTCCGTTAATTCTTCGTCGGAAAATTTTGAGTTTCGCTCGTTTTTATTTTCCTGCAAAACCGTTTCTTCATCAATCCGAAATTCGATAAGCGTAACAACCGCCTGACCGAGAACGGAGTTGATTTTAAAAATCATCTGTCCGCTCAGAGTTTCGAGATGTCGTTTCCACATATTATCAATGACGGCGACGATCAGGTGTTTTTTGAAAAGTCGAAACGGAACGGCGTGTTTTCGCAAAGATTCGCCCGCGATTTTGCGCCACGCCGCCAGCGTAACGGCTTCGCGCAATTCTTCGTTGTCGTCAAATTCCTTTAATAATTTCGGCAGTGCGCGAAAAAGTTCGTCCATAACTCATTTACCGTTTACCATTTATCATTTATCATCTGAAACAAACTAATGGTAAATGGTAAATGGTAAATGTTCAATGATAAATCTTCCAAAATTGATATTGGCTTCCGGCAGTCCGCGACGCGCGGAAATTTTAACGTCGGTCGGCTGGGAATTTGAAAAACGAGTCGCCGACATTGACGAAACCGAATTTGCAAACGAAAAACCGGACGATTATGTGCAAAGACTGGCGCGGGAGAAAGCTGAAAAAGTCGCTGAAAATTATAAAAATGCGCTGGTTTTAGGCGCGGACACGATTGTTGTAATTGATAATAAAATTATCGGTAAACCGAAAAATTTGGATGATGCAAAAAAAATGCTGCGAATGTTGTCGGGAAATTGGCACGAAGTTTTGACGGGAATTGCAATTGTTAAAGTTTCTGAAAATGAAAACGAAACGCAAACAAATCTGCAAAAAACGCAGGTGAAATTCGCCGAACTTTCCGACGCGGAAATTGAATTTTTGGTTGAAAAAGGCGAACCGCTCGACAAAGCCGGTGCGTATGCCGTGCAAGCGCAAGCTGCTTTGTTTATTGAAGAAATTGCGGGCGATTACTGGAACGTAGTTGGTTTGCCGATAAATTTGGTTTATCAAGCAATAAATTCCTTCGGGCAAAAAGAAACAGGATAGAAAAGTCTATCCTGTTTCACTGTTTTTGGTTTACAAAAATTCTACAAAATCTTATCAACTTCCTGTGAAATCTTCACGGAAATATCGTTATTAGGATCAGCATTGATGCCGTTAAAAGTGCTTGCCACTTTGCCGGCTTTGTCCAAAATTACGAACGAAGGCAATTGGTCAATCTTAAAACTTTTTAGTGAAACAGCACCATCCGAATCACGCAAAACCGAAACGGTTAATTTATTGGTCGTGGCAAATTTGCGGAGATCGTCGTCGCTCGCGTAATTCTTTGATTTCGGCGAGGCGGAATCGGCGGAAATAAAATAAAACACCACGTCCTTTCCGGCGTATTTCTTGGAAAGTTTGTTAATGGAAACAGCTTGTTGATTGGAAAGCGGCAGCCATTGTGCGCCGATTGCAAGGACGACAACTTTGCCTTTTTGCGCTTCCAAATCAATTTTTTGCCCGTCAATTGCTGTGAAACTGATGTTTTGTGCGGAAGCCATCAGCGAAAATGCAAAAATAAAAGTTAAAGCCGCTAAAAATAATTTAATGTTTTTCATAATTTTCCTCGCCAAATAATTGGCAATTCATAAAGTTAGATGCAGATTTTATACAATTTTACTGCTTACGATTGAGAATTACGTTGTCAATCAGACGGACTTTTCCAAACCATACGGCAACTGCAACTAAAACGGCGTTTTCACCGATTTTTTCAACGGGCGTGAGCGTTTCATTATCAACTATGGCGACATAATCAATCTGTGCAAGCGGTTCGCTTTGAATCGTTTGACGAACTTTTTCGGCAATCGTTACGGCATTTCGTTCGCCGTTTTTTTCGAGAATTTTAGCTTCCTGCAACGCTCTGTAAATTATTGACGCTTTTTGTCTTTCCACATCACTCAAACGGGCATTGCGCGAAGACATAGCTAAACCGGATTCTTCGCGGACAATCGGCGCGACAATAATTTCCGTGTCGAAGCCTAAATCTTTTGTAAGCCGTTTGATAATTGCAGCTTGCTGTGCGTCTTTCTGTCCGAAAAACGCAAAATCAGGGTGAATCGTATTAAATAAAATTGTAATAACAGTCGCCACTCCGCGAAAGTGTCCGGGACGCGACGCGCCTTCCAAAGTTTCGGTTAAATTCTCAACATAAACGTAAGTTGAAAAATTTTCGCCGTAAATTTCCTGCGTGTCGGGCGCGAAAATATAATCAACGTGATAATTCGTCAAAAGCGCGGCATCGGCGGTCAAATCACGCGGATATTTGTCAAAGTCCGATTGCTCGTTAAACTGCATTGGATTGACAAAAATCGAAACAATTACAACGTCGGACATCTGCCGCGCCTGACTAATCAGCGCGAGATGACCTTCGTGCAGTGCGCCCATCGTCGGCACAAAACCGAGCGTTTTATTTTCACGTCTTAACTTTCGCGCCAGGGATGCCATTCTTTGACGACGATTAATTATTTCCATTCTCTAAAAATCAGTGTCTTTAATATCTTCAAGATCAAAATCTTTCGGCAAACCGTAAGATTCTTTATCATTCGGATAATTGTTATTTTTTACGTCTTCCATCCAATTCTGAACGGCTTCAGTCATCACTTTGCGGATGTTGGCATATTGACGAACAAAACGCGGAAGTCTGCCAAAACTCATTCCGATCATATCGTGCGTAACTAAAACTTGAATGTCGCAATCAGTTCCAGCACCGATTCCGACGGTTGGAATTGAAATGCTTTCAGTGATAATTTTGGCGATTTCACGCGGAACGAGTTCCAAAACAACCGCAAACGCTCCCGCATCTTCGAGCATTTTAGCATCTTCAATTAAGCGTTGCGCGTCTTCGGAAGTTTTGCCCTGTACCGCATATCCGCCGAGTTTGTGAACCGATTGCGGCGTTAAACCGATATGTCCCATCACGGGAATTTCTTCATCTACAAGTCGTTTGACGAGTTTGACGCGGCTGCGTCCGCCTTCGAGTTTAACGGCTTCCGCGCCGCCTTCCTTCATTAATTTCAAGGCGTTCCGCACACTTTCGTCGGCGTTGATATGATAAGTTCCGTAAGGCATATCGGCAACCAGCAAAGCGCGGCTCGCACCGCGTTTGACGGCTTTTAAGGCGGACAAAATTTCATCCAACGTAACGGGAATCGTGTTTCCGTAACCGTGAATAACATTGCCGATGCTGTCGCCGACCAAGATAATATCAACTCCCGCTTCGTCAACAATTCGCGCCGTCGGATAATCATAAGCCGTCAGACAAACAAGTTTTTCACCATTTTCCTTCGCCGCTTTTAGTGCGGGAACATAAACCTTTTCGGGTTTGTCGGGTTTTAAATATGCCATAATTTTTAGTCTGGGAAGTTTAGAAAGTCCGGGAAGTTAGGAATTAAATCCTCTTCTTTGACTTTCCAGACTTTCCAGACTTCCTAGACTTCCCGGACTTTTCTGATTAGGATTCCAACGCTTTACTTCCGAATTGTCCTCGACGTTTTCTAATAATTCATGAATAGTTTTTGACAACACCGGATGAACAACATGCGGCGCGATTTCAGCCAGCGACACCAGAACAAATCGGCGATCGTGCAGACGTGGATGCGGCAGAGTTAAAAACTCGGTTTCGGATTCGACATCACCAAAAAGCAGTAAATCCAAATCAACTGTACGCGGCTTTTTAAGGTTTTTATTACGCCGACCGAGCAGATATTCGATTCGCAGCATTCGCGCCATCATTTGCGAAGGCGAAACACCGGTAACGCGAATTTCCGCAACCATATTCAGATACGGCGCGTGATTTTCTACTCCGACCGCCTCGGTTTCATAAATGGCGGAAAGTTTGAAGACGGTGAAACTGGCTTCCAGCAAGCCGCGCACGGCAAGCAAAAGGTTGCCGGCTCTGTCGCCCAAATTTGAGCCGAGACCGATGTATGCTGTAATGACTTCGGTTTCCACTTATTAAACTTTCTTAAGATTGAACGAGAATAAGTTTGCGAGAAAAAACGATAATTCGCAAATCTGATTTAGTATTTTACACTTTCTTTTACTTTTTTGCAGTGAAATGTTTCAATAGAGATAGTTGAAAATTCCAGCAATAAGTTTTACAGAACTTATTCGGGCGGAAGAAGCGCGTGTTCCGTCTTGACAAAAATTATCACGTCGAAACGGATGCCACGAAGAAAATTTCGCAACAGCCAACGGTTTGAATCGTCAAACGACCGATCTTTCCAAGAATATATTACCAACCAACCCGCGCCTCAAACTTCGCGGACTGAACTTCTGCGACTGATTCGCGGCGGCGAAGACACATATCTCGAACTCAAAGTAAAACTTTCAAATTCCGATAAAATCGCCAAAGGAATCGTCGCGCTCGCCAATACGAACGGCGGTACAATGGTTTTCGGCGTAACCGATCAACTGCGTATCGAAGGTGTCAGAGATGCCGAAAATGTGCAGGCAGAACTGGCGCGAATTTGCCGCGAAGAAATTTATCCGCCGATTCTGCCGCTGCTCGACTGTATTTCTTTTGACAACGCCAGAAGAATCGTCGTTCTCGACATCGAAGGTAAACGCCGTCCGTATCGAACGCGCGAAGGCAGGTTTTATCTGCGTTTCGGCTCGGAAAAAAGGGAAGTCGCCCGCGAAGAATTATCCGTTTGGCTTGATGAAATTCGTCCGCTCGTCTATGAAAATATTCCTTTGCAAAACGTGCGCGAAGAAGATTTTGACGACGCGCTTTTGTGGAGTTTTGCCAACGCTTTTGATGACGAACTTCTGAACAAAAATTTGTATCAAACGCGCGATTTTTTGAAAAAAGATTTGCTTTTGGCAATTGGCGGCACAGATGAATTTATGCCCACGATTGCCGCCGTTTTGCTTTTTGGAAAAAACGAAAAAGTCGCCGAATTGATTCCACAGTCGAAAGTTACAGTGGCGCGTTACAGCGGCGAAAATGGCAACGCGCAGATGGTTGAAAAAATAGAACTCGGCGGAAATCTGTTGTCGCTTTACGAATCCGTCCTAAAATTTATCAAACGCTATGGCGATTTATCGCGCGACAAGCCGAAAAAATCTCAGACAAATAAAAAAACGCCGGTTCAGGCGCGGCGTAATTATCATATTTATTCGGTTTTAGAAGCGACGGCAAACGCTTTGATTCATCGTGATTTGGCTTTGCGCGACATTCCGACTCGCGTTTTAATTTACGATAACGCCATCGAAATCATCAATCCGCGTCGCACAAGTGGTTTTGTTCCGCCGTCTTCGCGGGCGATTCGCTTCGGCATCACGCAGCGTCTTAATCCGCAAATTGCCGCTATTTTTACCAAACGCGAATACGGAACAAACGTGCCGAAAGGCGGTCTGCCGATGCTTCTGCGTCAATCACGTCTTTTTTCGGGACAAAGAGTTGAAATTTATACTTCAAATGATGAGTTTAAACTGAAAATTTATGGCGTTTAGAGATGCACAAGTAAAAGAGTGAAAAAGTTTTTGAATAATCGACAAAAACTTTTCACTCTTTCACTTTTAAAACTTTTTATTCAATGAAAAATAAAAAATTAATTTACAAAGTTAGTTTAGCTTTGATGTGCGTCGATATTTTCTTAATTTTTGGCTGCAAAGGACAGTTAGCCGAAAAGAGTTTAATTGTCATACCGAATACTTCGGTTGCCAAAAACGAAGAAGCAAAAAGAAAATTCGACGATGTTTCGGAAAATTCAGACACTTCTGCGGCGGCGCAAAATCTCGCGCTCAAACAAAATCTTCGTTGGACTTTTGGAAGGAAAGAACAAAAAGGCTGGTATCTTTATCGTCATTTGATTTGTCGTTTGATCGGTGTTGATAATAAAGCGAAAGAAAATGAATTTGCCAAATCCATGGCAAACTGGCAAAAAAGCGTCGGACTTCCGCCGAACGGAGTTTTGGACGAGGCGACTTTAATGAAAATTATAGCGGAATGGCAGTCAAATCGTCTGAAAAAAAGCGGTGAAGCGTCGGCGGACGAATTACAAATTGTTTTAGCCGTTAATTTTTATGATGTTTCGCGCTCTGAAGAACTGCGAAAAGTCGAACACGAAACTTACGCCGCGTATAAAAAAATGGTCGTGGCGGCAATTGCCGACAAATCCCTGAATTTGAAAAGCGAAGGAAGAAATGAACTCGCGCCGGACGAGAAATTTTTGAAAATCATTTCCGCGTTTCGTTCGCCCAATTATCAGGCAAAACTTCGCCAGCAATCGCCTAATTCAGGACGCGCCGGTCTCGCCGTCAATAGTCCGCATTTTACCGGACACGCGCTCGACATTTACGTCGGCGGCGAACCGGTCAGCACCGCCGACGGCAACCGTCTGATTCAAATCAACACGCCAGTTTATCAGTGGCTGGTCAAAAACGCCGATAAATTCGGCTTTAAACCTTATTTTTACGAGCCTTGGCATTGGGAATATACGCCGGATTCAGGCGATCAATAAATTTTTTGTTGTAAATTAATCTTAAATTGCTTTAAGCAAATTATCTTCAATTTGAATGAGTATATAAAATTTTTGATGATATAAAATTGAAAATAAATCCGACAGCGAAGATAAAAATATTGCAATTAAAATATTGGCGACTTGTCCAAACCATAAAGTTTGACTCCCAAATACAGCATTTCCTGGTTGATAACTGATAAAAGGAAAGCCAAAAGGTTGTTCACAATCAAAGCAAGTTAATGGATATGTTGGCGGCATATTGTAGATATAAACTGCTGTGTAAATAAAAATCCCACAGAAACTTCCTAAAATGCTTTGTTTGAGAAAAATTTACTCATTTTCATTTCCTTCAATCGAAACCACATTATCAACATATTCATCAAACGTGTCATCGTGCGAAATGATAAAAAGCTGGTCGAAGATTTGCTTTTCGTCAACTTTTTTATTGGTGATGTAGCCGATTTGTTCGGCTAATCTTTCGCGCCGCACCTCATCCATATTAGTCGTCGGTTCGTCGAAAAATGCGAGGCGAATGTCGGAAAGCTGTTTTAACAAAGCGAGGCGAACGGACAACGCCGCCGCCATTTGTTCGCCGCCGGACAAGTTGATAAATGGGCGTTCGTGTCCGTATTCTTCGAGCGTGATGCCGTAATCTTCCGTCCATTTGAGCGTTCTTTCGGCGTTGCCGGAAATTTCGCGGAACATTTGATTGGCTTCCAGCGAAACGTGGTGGACGTAATTTCGCGCGACGAGCGGCGCGGCTTCTTTCAAAGTGTCGCGGATAAATTTCGTCGCTTCGGAAACTTTTTCGAGTTTTTCTTTTTCCCGAAACTCGAACTGCATCGCTTTGCGAACTCCGCGCAGATGATTTAATTGTTTATCCAATTCATCGGCGCGTTTTTTGGTAAATTCCAGATTCGCCCGCGTTTCCGTCAGCCGTTTTTCCGATTCAAACAGCGAATTTTTTTCGCGTGAATGCGTCTCTTTGTCATAATCTTTACTCGCCGCCACCAAATCATTTTCCGCTTTTTCCGTTTCTTCACGCAGGCGCGAAAGTTCTTTTTTTGCCGCTTCGAGTTCATTTTCGCGCTGCGGCAAAAGTTTGGCGAGCGATTCATTCGTTAAAAATTCCCGATGCGCGTCGGCAGTGCGGTCGCGGTCGCCGGAAAACTGTTGCCACTGCGCGTCCAAAAATTGATACGAAGCCATTTGCTCAAGCAAAATTCCGCGATCATTTTCCAGCCGCTCCAGATTTTTTTCGACTTCCGTGATTTTTTCTCGGATTGTGATTTCGAGGTTCGCTTCCGTTTGCAGCAGTTTGATTTTGGCTTTCGGATTGTCCAAAATCCTTAAATTATTGTCGGTTTCCGCCAGTTCGGTTTCGATTTTCGCCAAATTTTCCGACTTTTTCTCTAACTCTTCTTTTTCATCTTTGAGTCGTTTGCCTTCGTCGGCGATTTCTTTTTCACGATTTCGCAAAGTTTCGAGTGTCGCTGAGAATTTCCCGGCTTCGCGGGAAATTCTCAGCGCGTCCGCAAGTTGTTTCTTTTCATTTTCGAGCGTCGAAATCTGCGTTCTGACTTCGCCGAACTGATTTTTGACGAAACTTTCAAGTGTTTGTCCGGGTTTCAAATTCAGACATTTTTCCGACAAAATCGGACACAAACCGTTTTGGATTTCGCTTTGAAATTTTTCGTCAGCTTCGAGTTTCGCGCGAAGTTTCGCCAGATTATTAATAATTTCGCCGTCGCGTTTTTGCAGATTTTCAAACAATTCAGCTTTCGCGCTTTTCGCTTCGGCTTCTTTTATTTGCTCCTTGTTATTTGTATAACTGACGCGCAAAAAACTTATTTTTTCGTCTAATCTTTTGATTTCATTGGCAGCCGCTTTCGCGTCGGCAATTCTGTTTCGCAAACTTTCGCGCGTCTTTTCAAATTGCTCTTGTTCTTTAACTTTGGGTTCAAGTATAGCGATTTCCTGATGCGCTTTGAGCGATTTTTCTAAATCTTCTTGAAATTTTTTGCGGTCGGCTTTGACATTGATCTGCGCGGTTTCGACGCGAGATTTTTCCGCGTTTAATTTGTCGCGCTCAATGCGTTCGCGTTCCAGTTCTTTCAATCGCGCCAGTGCCGAAACGTGAATCTGGTAATCGGCTTCGACCGATTTTATTTTTCTCCGCGCGGCAAACGACTGATTTCGTTCGTTTTCTCTTTGCGCGTGGATGATTTCTGCTTTCGCGCTTTCGGTTTTTAATTTGTCCGATGCCGTTTTCAATTCGTTGACTTTGCTTTCTGACTCATCAAATTTTTTGACGATTTCGCTCTTTTCTGCGACTTCTTTAGCTAATTTTTCGGCAGTTGCGGAAAGATCGGCGGCTTTTTCGGCGTGAATTTTGTGTTCGGTTTCGATTTCTTCAAACCGCGCCAATTCACCTTCGGCGCGTCCGATACGAATATTGGCGGCGTTGATTTGATTTTCGACGTAACGCGCCGTTTCCAACAATTTTTCCGCGCCCTGCCGATATTCTTCGACCTTCAAAAGTTTATCGAAAGCCTTTTTGCGTTCTGCCGGAGTTTCCAAAAAAATCGCCGTAAAAGTTCCCTGCGGAACGCCGATGGCGCGGCGAAAAAGTGCTTCCAAATCCGTCCCCGCTTCAACGCCGAGGTGCGCCCATAAAAACCGCGTAACTTCTTCTTTTTTCTCGGCAATCCGCATTTTTAACTGCGGATCATAAACGTAATAACCTGTTCCGGTATCCCGGTAAACGAGATATTCGCGCTCGTCCAATCCGCTTTCAAAAGTAACTTTAACCACGCCTTTCTTCGCGCCGCGCCTGATAAAATCGTCTTTTTTATAATCGAGCAAATCAAACAAAGTCCACGCGACGGCTTCGATCAAAGTCGTTTTTCCCGCGCCGTTTTCGCCCGTAATCGCCGTTGTCCCGCGCCGAAATTCGTGTTTGAATTCAGCGTGAGATTTGATGTCTTCGAGTTCAATTTTCGTGATGTGCATTGTTCGATTTCGGATTTTAGATTTCGGATTTTGGATTTATTTTAATTAGATTTTAGAACAAATTTCGATAAAGCAAAATTAGATTTTTAACTTTTATATCATAGATGAAACACAATTCGATAATCTATTGAATCCGATAAAAAAATGTTAAAATTATGATTTTAGTCGTCAGAAATATAGATTAATTGTTTTAAGAGGAATAAATTTGAGCGATATTATTAGATTCGGAGTCAGCATTGATCAGGATTTACTGGAAAACTACGACCGTTTGATCGCGGAACGCGGTTACGCGACGCGTTCGGAAGCATTGCGAGATTTGATTCGTGAAGCATTAATCCAACAGAAAATCGAAATGGAAACCGGAACGAAGGTTCTCGGCAGTTTGACGCTGGTTTACGACCATCACGCCAGAAATTTGTCGCAGGAAATGGCGGAAATTCAGCACAACTTTCACGATCTTGTTTTGTCGGTGATGCACCTGCACGTCAGCCACGAAGATTGTATGGAAGTGATCGCCTTGCGCGGAGTCGTCGCCGATGTCGTCGAACTTGCCAATGGGCTTTTGAGTTTGAAAGGCATTAAAAACGGCAAACTTTTTCTGACTTTACCTTCTTCGGGAATTACCGATTAAAAATAATTTAAATCCGTTGTTGCAATTCGCACGAATTTATATCATAGTGTTACCAAAATCAATTTCGTGTTACTCAAATAAATTATTATGCGGATAAAAAACTTTTTTCAATGCAGCCGTTTTTCGCTGAAAACTTTACTGCTGTCAATTTTCATTTTTAATTGCGCCGTTTTCGCTCAAACTACAAACAACGCACGGACATTTTCCGGCACGATTGTTACGCAGCAATTTGAACTTGTGCCGAATGTTATGATTGAAGTACAGACTTCCGACGAAAAACTGCAAACGGTCAGCGACGCGGAAGGAAATTTCAGTTTGAATGTGCCGAACGAGCCGCTTTCCGTCAAATTTTTCGGCAAAAATCTCAGTCCCGTAACGCGCATATTCGCGCCGACCGACACGCTTATCAATTTGCAAATTAAGGTTTCATACATCATCGCGCCGGTCAATGAAAGCGTTACTATCCGGGCGGATCCGCTGACACCCGAAATTGAGCAACGAAATGATGAGGCTTTTACCAGAAACAAAATTTTTGTCGCCCGCGACGACCAAATTATTAATTCGCTCAATGCCGGAATCAGCACCGGACAACACGAAGGCGGCGGAAAAAGCATCGAAATCAGGCGTTTCGGCTTTAATCTCGATCACGGCGGCGTGAACGGCGGACTGAAAGTTCTGGTAGACAACTTTCAGCAAAATCAGGTTACGCAAGGTCACGGGCAAGGTTTTCTCGGCAGCTTGAAAAGTTTGTCGTCGGAACTCGTTCAGGATGTAACCGTTATCAACGGACCTTTCTCGGCGCAGTTCGGTGATTTTTCCGGTCTCGGAGTAGTTCAGATTCACCAGAAAGAGTCCTTGCCGCAACAATTAACGCTGCGATTTTTGGCGGGAAGTTTCGACAGCTACCGCACGTTTCTGGCATACAGTCCGAAGATAAAAGATGTCGAGTCGTTTATATCTTACGAAGGCGCATACACGAATGGACCTTTTCTTAAACCGCTGAATTACCGGCGCGACAACGTAACGGGAAACATCACGCATAAAATTGACGAAAGTCAGTCGGTCGGCTTCAAATTGAATTACGGGCGCAATAATTTTTCGTCGTCCGGGGAGATTCCGATTGACGAAGTTTTTGCCGGAAGGCTCGACCGTTTCGGCGTGATTGACCCGTTTAACGGCGGAAAAAATCAGCAGGGAATAATCGGAGCTTACTACCGCAAGGAATTCAAATCGGCTCAGACTTTCAAAGTTGACGGTTTTTTGCGACGTTCGCTATTTGATTTGACTTCGGATTTTACGTTCTTTTTGCTTGACCCGGTTTACGGCGACCAGATTTTGCAGCACGATTCGCGGCTCGAAGAAGGCGTTAATTCGCAGTATCTGCTACCCTACAAACTTTTCGGCAGACAATCGCTTTTGACCTTCGGCGGAAACTTTCACGCCAGCCAAATTAATGTCAGCCTGACTCCGACATTCAACGGCAATATAAATCGCAAATTTTTGCCCGGAAATATTGATAATCCCGATGTTACGTTTACAAAATCACACGCCAGCGTGAATAATTACGCCGGTTACGCGCAAAACGGAATAGATTTTGCCAACGGTCACGTTCATGTCGAAGCCGGTTTGCGGTTCGATACTTTTACGTTTGACGTGAACGGTTTTGAACAAACCGACATTATTCGCCCGCTCGTCGGCAAGCAGAGCGCGACGAAATTTCAGCCGAAATTATCGGCTATCTATTCGCCGTTTGAGACATTTCCGATTTCGTTTTACGGCAACTACGGGCGCGGCATATCCAGTCAGGACGCGCGCGGCGTGATTCGTAATTCCGAATCACCGAAGGTTTCCACCACCGATTTCTTCCAGACCGGCGCGACTTACAACGGCAAGCGTTTTTCAATCGCGCCGAATTTCTTTCTGATTGACCGCTCGAACGAACAGGTTTATATTCCCGACGACGGCTCGATTGAATTTGCCGGACGCTCGCGTTCCTACGGGATGGAACTGAAAACCTTCGTGCGATTCACCCGTTATTTAAGTTTCAACGGCGGTCTGTCGCAGATTTTCAAAGCGTTTTATCCCGGACAATTTACCGAATCCGAACCGCGCCAAAGAGTCATCGTTGACAACGCGCCGCACTTTACCGCGAACGGAAGTTTCGTGTTGACCGAGTTTAAAGGTTTTAATTCGTGGCTGACCTACCGGAAGATCAACAATTACCGCGTTGATGCCGAAGACGCTTCGATTCGCGCTCCCGGTTACGATGTCGTGGATTTCAGCCTTTCTAAACACGTTACAAAATGGATGGACGTAAATTTTTCGGTTGACAATGTTTTAAACAAAACCTACAACGAAACGCAGCAGTATCACGAATCGCGCCTCAGAACCGACGCGCCAATCGGCATTGACCCGGAAAGCGGCAGAGACATTTACCCGTCGCGCTTCCACATCACGCCCGGTTATGGAACGGCGTTTAACTTTGGTGTAACCTTTAGATTATTTGCAAAAAATTAGATTTTTCTACCCTGAAAAAACTTGACAGCGCGGAAAGACTAAAATGCTTCCGCGCTTTTTTATTCAAAAGGAATCGCTTAAAAATTGGCATTGGAGGAAAACAATGATTAAATTGATGAAAACATAAATTTATCAATTTCTAACTCAAACAATGCAAATGAAAACAAAAAAAAATCGAATCTCCCGAAAAGCTGCAAGTTTTACCGAATCGGTGATTCGTGAAATGTCGCGTGAAGCGGCGAAATATAATGCGGTCAATCTCGGACAGGGTTTTCCCGATTTTCCTGCGCCGGAAACTATTAAAAGCGTGGCGATGGAAGCGATTGCTGAAGATTTTAATCAGTATGCGATAACGTGGGGCGTGAAAAGTTTTCGTGATGCGATTGTCGAAAAATCGCGTTGGTTTTTGGGTTTGGATGTTGACGCGGAAACCGAAATCACCGTAACTTGCGGTTCGACTGAAGGAATGATCGCCGGAATGATGGCGACGGTTGATGCGGGCGAAGAAGTCGTCGTGTTCGAGCCTTTTTACGAAAATTACGCGCCCGACGCGATTTTGTCGGATGCGAAACCGCGCTACGTTCCGCTGCGAAACACATCAAACGGCTGGCAGTTTGAAAAAGACGAACTTCGCGCCGCCTTTAACGAAAAAACCAAAGCGATTATCATCTGCAATCCGAACAATCCGACGGGCAAAGTTTTTTCGATGGAAGAAATGCAGTTTATCGCCGATTTGTGCAAGGAATTTGACGCAATTTGTTACACCGACGAGATTTACGAACACATTATCTATAATTCCAAATTTCAGATTCCAGATTCCAAATTGGATGAACCGAAACATATCTGTATGGCGACGCTCGACGGAATGCGCGAGCGGACGGTTGTCGTCAATTCGCTGTCAAAAACTTATTCGGTAACGGGTTGGCGCGTCGGTTACTGCATCGCGCCGCCGGATATGACGAACGCGATTCGCAAAGTTCACGATTTTTTGACCGTCGGCGCGGCGCATCCGCTGCAAATCGCCGGCGCGTACGCGTTGCTTTTGCCGCCGAGTTATTATGTCGAACTGCAAAAAGAATATCAGCACAAGCGTGATTTTATCGTTCCCGTTCTGCAAAACGCCGGTTTCAAATGCGCCGCGCCCGAAGGCGCGTATTACATAATGACCGATGTTTCAGACTTCGGCTTCAAAAACGACATCGAATTTACCCGCTATTTAATTCAGGAAATCGGCGTGGCGGTCGTTCCGGGTTCTTCTTTTTATCACGATAAAAGTTTAGGCGCGCAGCAGGTTCGTTTTTGTTTTTGCAAAAAGGACGAAACACTTGAAGCGGCGGCAGAAAGATTGCAAAAAATAAAATCCTAAGCCAAAAATTTTAATCAGGTAAATTCCAAAACATCTACAATTAAATCTAACAAAAAGAGTTTTACATTATGAAAATAAGGCGACAAAACTTAACCGACCGTAATCTTGACATAAAAGTAAAGATTTGAGATTCTTATTGAGTAAGTTGAAACAAAAAAATTAACCGACAGAAAAGATGAAAATATCGGCACAAGAAGAATACGGATTGAGGTGTTTGGTGCAGCTTGCAAAGTTAAAGAATGAAGAATCTTTAACTTTGCCGCAGATTGCCGGGCGTGAAGGAATTTCGACGGCAAACGCGGGCAAGTTATTATGGCTTTTAAACAAAGCCGGTTTTGTACAGGCGACGCGCGGAACCAAAGGCGGATACACATTGGCGCGACCCGCGAGTGCTATTCGCCTGAGCGAAGTAATCAAAGTTTTGGACGAAGATACGATAAACACACACTGCGACAGCTACAGAGGCGTTTTGGAAACGTGCATACACAACGGCGACTGCGGAATTCGCCCGGTTATTGTCGGTTTGCACGAAATTGTCGAAAACGCGCTTTCACAGATTACTTTGGCGCAGCTCGTCGGCACGGAAGCGAAAGTTGACGAAAGATTTCATCGTATTCAAGGTTTGAAAAATCAGCAGGTTACAATCCAATGAAAAAACAAAAAATTTGGTTCGGCGCGATTTTATTAGTAGCATTCGCGCTGTGCGGACAAACGCTTTTCGCGCAGAAAACAGCGAAAAGCGAAGTTGTCAAAGCTGAAGATTTCGCGCGCGTCGAATTGAGCCGTGTGCGGCTTCGTCCTTGCACTGAATCGCCTAAACAATGCGCTTTACAGGTTTTGAAAGCGTCTGACGATTCCGTCAGCGAAATGCCCAAAGATTTTGAGGTTTTTGATTTGAGAAAGAACAAAATTGTCGTTTTGGCAACATATAGAGTTGACGGCGATGATTCGGTAAAAGGCAAGCGTTATCGCGCTGAATTTAATAAAAACGAAGGAAGATACGAATTTGTCGAGCTTGGTAAACAATTCAAATGCGCTCGCGGTCGAAAAAATTGGTCGAAGAAATTGTGTCCGTAAATTTGGAATAAAAAAATGAGTACAGCAACACAGGAATTATTAGCGAACAGAGAATATAAATATGGTTTTACGACCGACATCGAAACGGAAACGATTCCGAAAGGTTTGTCGGAAGACGTGGTTAAACTGATTTCGTCGAAGAAAAACGAACCGCAGTGGTTACTCGATTTTCGCCTCAAAGCGTATCGCCATTGGCTCAAGATGAAACAGCCGGACAATTGGGCGAATTTCGATTATCCGAATATTGATTTTCAGGATTTGAGTTACTATTCCGCGCCGAAGCAGAAGGTGAAAAAGAACAGCTTGGATGAAGTTGACCCGGAACTTATCAAGACTTTTGAGAAGTTGGGAATTCCGATCACCGAACAGAAAATGCTTGCCAACGTCGCGGTTGACGCGGTTTTCGATTCGGTTTCCGTCGCCACGACTTACAAGAAAAAACTCCTTGAAGCGGGCGTGATTTTCTGTTCATTTACCGAAGCGGTCGCCGATTACCCTGAATTGATTCAAAAATATCTCGGCTCGGTCGTGCCTTCGTCGGACAATTATTACGCGGCTTTAAATGCGGCGGTTTTCTCCGACGGCTCGTTCGTTTTCATCCCGAAAGGCGTGCGCTGTCCGATGGAATTGTCCACATATTTCCGCATCAACACGCAGGAGTCGGGACAGTTTGAACGGACGTTAGTTGTTGCTGAAGAAGGCGGTTACGTCGCGTATAATGAAGGCTGCACCGCGCCGCAATTCGACACGAATCAGCTTCACGCGGCGGTCGTCGAACTCGTCGCTTTGGACGATGCGGAGATCAAATATTCGACCGTGCAGAATTGGTATGCGGGCGACGAAAACGGTAAAGGCGGCATTTTTAATTTTGTCACGAAGCGCGGCGCGTGTCGCGGGAAAAATTCAAAAATTTCGTGGACGCAGGTTGAAACCGGAAGCGCAATCACTTGGAAATATCCGTCGGTGATTTTACAGGGCGATAATTCCATCGGCGAATTTTATTCGGTCGCGCTGACGAACAACGCGCAGGTTGCCGACACGGGAACGAAGATGATTCACCTCGGCAAAAACACGAAATCAACGATCATTTCCAAAGGAATTTCCGCCGGAAAATCGAACAATTCGTATCGCGGTCTGGTCAAAGTAATGCCGAAAGCCGAAGGCGCGAGAAATTACACGCAGTGCGATTCGATGCTCATCGGGCAGACGTGCGAGGCGAATACCTTTCCGTATATTGAGGTGATGAACAACACCGCGCGCGTCGAACACGAAGCGACGACTTCAAAGATCAGCGAAGAACAGCTTTTCTATCTCCAACAGCGCGGCATCTCGCAGGAAGACGCGATTTCGCTTATTATCAACGGTTTCTGCAAGGAAGTTTTCAAAGAATTGCCGATGGAATACGCCGTTGAAGCGACGAAACTTTTGGGATTGAAATTGGAAGGAAGTGTTGGTTAATGAAAAGGAAGACTCCACAAGAAAAGAAGGCGTTAAGTTACGCCAAGGACAGAAGAAATGTTTATGGCGAAAGTGATAAAGGTTCGCTTATAGCTATTCGCCGAAACAAAATTTTTCCGACTCGAGCTTATAGAAAAGCAGTTAATGATATTTTACAGGAAACAGTTGGTGAAATTGATTTAGAAAAAGCGGAATTGATTGATTGTAAAGCTAAAGAAGTAAAGAGAAGGCAATGGAAGAAATTTCCAGACGCGCCGTTAGGTGAATATATTCAGAGAAAAGTTAGCCGTACACAACGGTCTTACTTATGGAAAGTTAAAAACAATAAAAATGGCAAGGAGTTAATTTTAACTATTGAAACGAAACGACAAAAAGATGGAAGTTGGTTTGCGGAAGTTATAGAGTTGGACGACGTTTTGACGACCTGCGAAACTCGTGAGAAAGCCGTTGAACAAATCAAGAAATTAGCTTTGCAATTACTTCCTGATGGTTTCGTGGATTTCGAGAAAGCAAAATAAAAATCTTTAACTTGAAAATAACAGAAAATTGATATGAATTTAGCAATCGAACTCGAACAAGAAACAGACGGACGCTGGATTGCCGAAATTGACGCGCTGAACGGTGTTTTGGTTTACGGCGAAACGCGCGAAGAGGCGATTCGGAAAGTGAAAACTTTGGCTTTTCGTGTGATTGCCGACCGTTTGGAAAATGGCGAAAGTTTGCCGCAGGAATTGGAAAATCAGATTTTTGAAACCGTATGAGCGACTGGAAATCGTCAAAAGCGAAAAAGGTTCTCAAGGCTTTGGAAAAAATCGGTTGGGAAGTTCTAAGGCAAAAAGGTTCGCACAAAGTTTTAGCGCGTGAAGGTTGGGAAAATTATACTTTTGCTTTTCACGACGGCGAAGAAATCGGCTCGATGATAATGTCAAGAATTGCCAAGAAAACAGGATTGAAACCTGAAGACTTATAGATGAAAAAAGTAAAATTACCAAACGCGCCCGAACCGAAAGGACATTATTCGCCAGCCGTTGAGCATAACGGCTTAATTTTTGTGTCGGGACAAATTCCGATGAATCACGCGACGGGCGAAGCTGAAACGGGCGCAATTGAAGCGCAGACGGAACTCGCTTTGCGGAATGTCGAAGCGATTTTATTAGAAGCGAACAGCGATTTGAATCACGTTTTGCAGTTTACGATTTACGTTTCGGAGATGGACGATTGGGGAAAAGTGAACGAAGTTTACAAACAGATTTTGGGCGAACACAAACCGGCGCGGGCGATTGTTCCCGTCAAGGATTTGCATTTCGGCGCGAAGATCGAAATTCAGGCAATTGCGGCGGTGAAAGAATAGGAAAATCAAACCGCAGATTTACGCAGATAAACGCTTATAAAATCAAAAAATAAATCTGCGTTTATCCGCGTTTATCTGCGGTTAAAAAATCTTATGAAGTTGGAAATTTATCAGGTTGACGCATTTACGAAAAAGATTTTCGCGGGAAATCCGGCGGCGGTTTGTCCGCTTGATGAATGGATTGACGCGGAGTTGATGCAGCGAATCGCGCTCGAAAATAATCTTTCGGAGACGGCGTTTTTTGTGAAAAAAGATGTCGTGTATGAAGTTCGCTGGTTTACGCCGACGTTTGAAATTGACCTCTGCGGACATGCGACTCTGGCGAGCGCGTTTGTGATTTTTGAAATTTTGAAAGCGGAAGAAAGCTTGGTGAAATTTCATTCACACAAAAGCGGCGAATTATTGGTTGAGAAAAACGGCGACCGTTTGATTCTAGATTTTCCGTCGCGTCCGGTTTCGACGGTTGAAATTCCCGAAGGTTTGGTCGAAGCCATCGGTAAACAGCCGCAAGAAGTTTTCAAGGCGCGTGATTATTTTCTGGTTTATGAAAACGAACGGGAAATTTTAGATATTAAGCCGGATTTTTCCAAACTTTTAGAATTGGACGCGCACGGTTTTATCGTTACGGCAAAAGGCGATTCGGCGGATTTTGTTTCGCGCTTTTTTGCGCCCGAAGTCGGTGTTTTTGAAGATCCCGTAACCGGTTCGGCGCATTGCAATCTGATTCCGTATTGGGCGGAAAAACTTGGTAGAACGGAAATGTTCGCCCGACAAATGTCGCAGCGCGGCGGCGAATTGTTTTGCGAATTGAAAGGTGACAGGGTAAAAATCGGTGGAAATGCCGTGCTTTATTTGAAAGGTGAAATTTTTGTTTAATTGAAAAATAAAAAGTGAGAACACATACAAAAGAAACACAAGCAACCACGACACCGCAGATGGCACTCGAATTTTTGCGCGCGGGAAACCATCGTTTCATCAATAGTTTAAAGAGTAATCGCAATTTACTTCAACAAGTCAATGAAACACGCGACGGGCAATTTCCGTTTGCAGCGGTTTTAAGCTGCATTGACAGCCGAACGTCCGCCGAATTGATTTTCGATCAAGGCTTGGGCGAGATTTTCAGTATTCGCATCGCCGGAAATGTCATCAACGAAGACATTTTGGGTTCGATGGAATTTGCCTGCAACATCGCCGGTTCAAAACTTATCGTTATCTTGGGTCACTCGAAATGCGGCGCGATTCGCGGGGCTTGCGATAATGTGCAGTTAGGAAATCTTACGACATTGCTCAATAAAATTCAGCCTTCGGTTTATTACGAACGGACGATTTCAGAAAATCGAACGGCGGAAAACGCGGAATTTGTCGAAAAAGTTTCGCGCATACAAGTTAAACGAAGCGTCGAAGAAATTATCGAACGCAGCGTGATTTTGCGTGAAATGATCGAAAACGGCGAGATCGGCTTGATCGGCGCACTTTACGATGTCGAAACGGGACGAGTGGAATTTTTGGAAGAAACGTTGATGCTCGGCAAGATAAAGCATTTTTATCTCGATGTGAACGGCGAAAAAGCTTCGGCAAAAAATACAAATTAATTGCGAAATTATCAAAATTAAGGATAAGGAAATTATAAAAAATGTTATTGGAAGTAAAAGATTTACACGCCGCAATTGACGGCAAAGAGATATTGAAGGGTTTGAATTTGCATATTGACAAAGGCGAAGTTCACGCGATTATGGGACCGAACGGTTCGGGGAAATCTACGCTGGCGAAAGTTTTGGCGGGTCATCCTTCGTATGAAGTTACAAAAGGCGAGGTGCTTTATGAAGGCAAAAATTTGCTCGAATTAGAGCCGGATGAACGCGCAAGAGAAGGCGTTTTTCTCGCGTTTCAGTATCCGGTCGAAGTGCCGGGCGTTTCAAATTCGCAGTTTTTGCGGCTTGCTTATAACGAAAAGATGAAACATCTCGGCGAAGAAGAGCTTGACCCGCTTGAGTTTAACGATTATTTGACGGAAAAAGCGAAAATCGTGGATATGGACAAATCGTTTTTCAAGCGTTCGGTCAACGAAGGTTTTTCCGGCGGCGAAAAAAAGCGCAACGAAATTTTGCAGATGGCGGTTCTCGACCCGACGCTGGCGGTTTTAGATGAAACCGATTCGGGTTTGGACATTGACGCGCTGAGAATCGTCGCCGAAGGTGTGAATAAATTACGCAGTGCGGACAACGCGATCATTCTCGTGACGCATTATCAAAGGCTTTTAAATTACATCGAACCGGATTTCGTCCACGTTCTCGCGGGCGGAAAAATCGTCAAAGAAGGCGGCAAAGAACTCGCGCTCGAACTCGAAGAGAAAGGTTACGATTGGGTGAAAGCGGCGGGGAAATAGCGACACGGCGACAAAGCGACGCGGCGAGATTTTGAGGTGATTATGAGTCAAGCATATACAGCAATTATTAAACAAGACGGCGATTGGTGGATCGGTTGGATTGAAGAAATTTCGGGCGTAAATTGTCAGGAAAAAACGCGCGACGAACTACTTAAAACGCTGAAAATAACTTTGCAGGAAGCGTTGGAATTTAATCGTCAAGACGCGCTTGCCTCAGCCGGTTCAAACTATCAGGAATTGGCGATTGCGCTATGAAACGCTGAGATTTGATTCGACATTTAACAAAACACGGATGCGAACTTTTGCGCGAAGGCGGAAACCATTCTTGGTGACATAATCCCGAACAAAACAGGCGTTCGGCAGTTCCGCGTCATAACGAAATTACAGATCAACTTGCAAACAAAATCTGCAAAGATTTGGGAGTTCTGAAAACAAAATAAAATGAATTTACAGGCAGGAAAAGAAACGATTTATAAACAAGATTTCCAGACAAGTTTGGAAAGCGCGAACCAGCCGGAATGGCTGCAAAATTTGCGCGAAAAGGCGTTTGAATACTTCACGGAAAACGGTTTTCCAACGGTTGAAAATGAGGAATGGAAATATACGAACGTCGCGCCGATGGGACGCGAAAATTTTTTGATCGCCGAGTTTTCGGAAAACGTCGCGGATGAATTAAAGGCGGGAAAACTGGAAATTGAAACCGAAACGAGCGATGCGGCGAGTGCCGACGAATTTGTTTTCGGTGAATCTGAACAAAGCGTTCTGGTTTTTACGAACGGTGTTTTCGACAGGAAATCGTCGAACACGGAAGGGTTGGACGGCGCGGCGGTTTTGAGTTTTGCGGAAGCGGCGGCGGACGAAAAATTTGCGGAGATTTTCAAGGCGAAACTCGGTTCGCTGGTTGATTCTGAGAAAAACGGATTCACCGCTTTGAACGCGGCGTTTATTGAGGCAGGTGTTTTTATTCATCTGCCGAAAAACTCGAAAATGAACGCTCCCGTTCAACTTCTTTTCACGACTGATGAAGAGAAAATTTCCTTTCCGCGCGTGCTGATCGTCGCTGACGAATTCGCGGAAGCGACGGTTATTGAAACTTATAATCGCCGCGGCGAAACAAAATATCTGACGAACGCGGTCGTCGAAATTTCCGTCGCAGCGGAAGCGAAAATCAAGCATTTCCGCGTTCAGCGCGAATCGCATCAGGCGTTTCACATCTCGAACACGGCGGCGGAAGTCGGGCGCGGTTCGGTTTACGACACGACGGCGATCAATCTCGGCGGCAAACTTTCGCGCCACGATGTTTTATTAAAATTCAATGCCGAAGGCGGCGAAGCGTTCGTTGACGGGCTTTATTTTCTCGGCGAAGACCAGCATCACGACACGCATTCGGTCATCAAACACGACGTGCCGAACTGCACTTCGCACCAAACTTACAAAGGAATCTTAAACGACAAATCGCGCGGCGTATTCAACGGCAAAGTCTTCGTCGCCGTCGGCGCGTCGGGGACGGACGGTTATCAGTCGAACAAAAATCTGCTGCTGTCGAACGAAGCCAGAATTGACACGAAACCGCAGTTGGAGATTTTCAACGACGACGTAAAATGCTCGCACGGCGCAACCGTCGGGCAACTCGAAGAAGAAGAATTATTTTATTTGCTGAGTCGCGGTTTGAATGAGAGTTTAGCAAAAAATCTTTTAACATACGGTTTTGCCGAAGAAATTGTCAACAAAATCGAAATCGAATCAATCAAAAAGCAGTTGGACGAAGCGGTTTTGAATCGTTTGAATGCGAATTTGGAGGCGTAAAAATCATGGGTTTGACTTACATTGAAGGAAAAGTAATCGGAAAAAATGACGAAACTGCGACGGTTGATTTTTTAGTTGACAGCGGAGCGAATTATACGCTTTTGTCGAAAGATATTTGGGAAAAACTCGGATTAAAAGCGAAAAAAACTTTGAATTTTACATTGGCGGACGGAACAAAAATCGAACGCGACATTTCCGAATGCCGCATCGAAATTCTCGGTGAAGATTTTCATACGCCCGTTATTCTCGGCGAAGAAGGCGACGAACCGCTTCTCGGCGCGGTTACGTTGGAAATTCTCGGCGTTGTCTTAAATCCGTTTAATCGAAGTTTACAGCCGATGCGAATGATGCTGGCGTGATAATCAAAGTTATCGAGGCAAAAGCGAATGATGATTTTACGTTAGACATTAATTCTAGCGACGGAAGCTAGAGAAGATTTTTCCGTTTTTCTAAAATTTGAGGTGAAATTATGCAAACAATTGAAAGAGTGGAAACAACCGTGAGTTTGCCGAAAGATTTGTTGGAGCAAGCAAATCAGATGAACAAAAACTCGCAAATTTCCGATGTTATTGAAACGGCTTTGCGCGATTATGTGGCGAAAGAAACTCGGCAGGAATTGAATCGGCGCGATATTGAAATTATTAACGCGAACGCCGAAATGTTGAATAAACAGGCATTAGAAACGCTCGAATATCAGGCAGATATTTGGGAAAATTACGAAGCAAATTAAAGCAGTTATTTTGAACGTAGATTTGAAATTATAGAAGATGATTGAGTGGCTTAACCAAAATCAAGGTTTTATAATGGCAATACTTACTTTTGTTTATGTTATTGCAACTATCTTCCTTGCATATATCGCGTGGAAGACTTCTAAGATTAGCGGCGAGGCTAAAGAAATAAGCGAAGATGCAAAATTAATTAGTAGTAGAGCCGTTGAAATAAGCCGGAAACAACTTAAAAAAGTTACAGAACTAGAAGAAAACAGAGTTCGTCCTTACGTTCTTTTTAATATTTTCTCTGACGAAAATTCTAGAACATATTCACATATCAAAAACTATGGTCTTACCGCAGCATTTAATGTAAGAGTAAGCATTGTTCCTGAACTCAAAATTTATGGCACGGAAGAATTAGATATATTGTCTTCAAATCTTATTACAATGTTGCCGCCTGATTTTGAATTGAAAAATGTGGTTGATGCTACTTATGAATTTCACCAAGTTTATCCGCAATCTAAATTTGAAGGATTTGTTGAATATGAAAATAGCGAAACAAATAAGATTTAAAGAACCTTTCAGTTTAGATTTAAGTTTTATGAAAAGAAGATTCCGTGCAGAGGAAAAATCAGTTACAGATGAACTTCAAACAATTTCAAGTAAATTAGAGAAAATATCAGAAGAAATAAAATCAATCAGAACAAGCGATTAAATAAAGTTTGAATTTAAGTGAGTGAAATATGAAAGCAGTAAAAGAAATGAGCAATTGGGACGTTGAAAAAATTCGTGAAGATTTTCCGGTTTTATCGCAGACGGTGAACGGGAAACCGCTTCGGTATTTGGATAATGCGGCTTCTTCGCAAGTGCCGAATTTGGTGATCGAGCGCGGGGCGGAGTATTTGAAAAAAGAGCATTCGAATATTCATCGCGGCGTGCATTATTTGTCGCAGCACGCGACGACGGCTTATGAAGCGGCGCGGGAAAAGGTTAAACGCTTTATCAATGCGCCATCTGCCGCCGAATGTATTTTCGTGCGCGGATGTACCGAAGGCGTGAATTTGGTGGCGTATTCTTACGGGCGCAAGTTTATCGGCGAGGGCGACGAGATTATTATTTCGTATCTCGAACATCACGCGAATATTATTCCGTGGCAGGTTTTGGCGGAGGAAAAAGGTGCGAAATTGCGGGTGATTCCGATGAATGAGCGCGGCGAACTTATTATCGAAGAATATGAAAATATGCTCAATGAGCGGACAAAAATTGTCGCCGTTTCGCACGTTTCAAATTCTTTGGGAACGGTTGTTCCGGTCAAAGAAATGATTGCGACGGCACATAAATTCGGCGTTCCTGTTTTTGTTGACGGAGCGCAAGCCGTGCCGCATTTTCCGGTTGACGTGCAGGATTTGGACGCGGATTTTTATACTTTTTCCGGTCATAAAATGTTTGCGCCGACGGGCAGCGGCGTGCTTTTCGGCAAGAAGGAATTTCTCGACAAAATGCCGCCGTATCAGACGGGCGGCGGGATGATTCGCACGGTTTCGTTTGAAAAGACGACGTATGCGCCGATTCCCGAAAAGTTTGAAGCCGGAACGCCCGCGATTGCCGCCGGAATCGGACTCGGCGCGGCGATTGATTATCTGAACTCGATTGATTTTGAAGCCGCCGCGAAATACGAACACGAACTGCTCGAATACGCGACCGAAAAACTCTCGGCAATCGAAGGCGTTCGCATCATCGGCACGGCAAAGGAAAAAGCGTCGGTGCTGTCGTTCACCATCGAAGGCGTTCACCCGCACGACATCGGCACAATTCTCGACCAATCGGGCATCGCCATCCGCGCCGGACACCACTGCGCCCAACCCGTGATGCAATTCTTCGACGTTCCCGCCACCGCCCGCGCTTCGTTCGCTTTTTACAACACGCGCGAAGAAGTTGACGTTCTGGCGGACGCGGTGCAGAAGGTGATTGAGGTTTTTGCCTAAAATTTTAATGAGATGAGTTTAGATATAGCTATAACAGAAAGTCCTTTTAGAAAACCAATTGATGAAAAGAATTTTGATATAAATCGGTGTCTTGAAATTGATGAATGGCAACAGTTGTTTGAAAATGTTCTTCAAGCTCCTGTCGAAATTGAAAAACTCAAAAATGAAAATCGCGCTGATTTTCTTAACCGTCGAGAAAAGCTATTTCAAGAAGATTTGACGAATAAAGGATATAAAATGCTCGGACGTATTTGGTATTATTTCCGCGATGCGTTTTATGATCCATCGGAAGTAAATAAACTTTTAGAAGAATGTCTGGCAATTCAAAAAGATACTCGAAATAAACTAGCTCTA
>JBBSIE010000032.1:0-37000 GCA_038232235.1 Pyrinomonadales bacterium
AATGACCAAAGTAAGTAAGTTAATCAGTCAAGGACTAAAAAGTTTCTCGGAAAAGGCACTAAGTTCAATAACATCGTTTGAATATTTGATGACCGCTTGGCATTCTGCTATTGCATAATTTCTAACTGAAAAGTGTATTAGAAATTTGTTTCGGTTAATTCAGACAGCAGGAGAAATATGAAATTTACATTTTCGCTCATCTTGGTTATATTTTGCAGTTTAGTTTGTCCGGCGCAAAAAACTGATGAAAAAGCTGTCATTGCGGCTCAACAGAAAATCCTCAAAAAGCAGATTCTCGTTGACGAACTCGATAACCAAGCGAAAAATGTTCCATTTGCAGCCGTCAGAATTTATGTCAGAACAAGACTGGCGGAATGGCTCTGGCGTGATGGCAAAGACGAAACCGGACGTGCCGAACCACTCGCGGTTAAAGCTGTGGAAGAACTTTACGAGAAAGCGGATGAAATGCCCGATTCGCGCTCGTTGAAAGCGGGTTTATTTTCTCTGCTCGAAGTCAACGCCAGAGAAACGGCAAACAGACTGCGGACAAAATATCACATCGGAAGCGCGGAAGATTTATATACTTCGGTTTCAATGTCAAACAGAAAAGGCAACGACAAAATTGTGGCGGAGAAAGTTAGAAATGCTCTCACAGGCACAACCGATTTAGCTGCGATTCAAGCGTATTTAATAATACTGCAAACACAAAAATCGCCCGAATTCGTGCCGCTTCTGTCCGAAATAATAAATATTCAGGAATCCGGCAAAAACAGTTTTACGACCGCTTCGCTTTTATGGATTGCGAATAATTTTAGAGATTCTACAGTTCCGATTGATTTGAAAATCAGGTTTTATAAAATCATCTTAAACCGCGCGAAAATCGCGCTTCAAACCGATAATGGCGACGAAATTCATTTTGCCTATATTGTGCTTTTCAAGATTTTACCGGATTTAAAGGCAAACGCACCGGAACTGGAAACCGAAGCCGAATTAATAAAGTCTGCACTGTCGGCAAAAGTCCCGCCGGGAGATCGGGAATATCAGGAAAGTTATCAGAGGATTGCGGAAAGCGCAAACAAACTCGACGCTTTGATTGCGGAAGCCGACAAAACTGATAATAAAAATATAAAGTATAGTTTTTTAACCGAAGCCTCACAATTGGCTAGAAAAGAGGAAAAATTTCAACTGGCAGTTGATTTGATTGAGAGAACGCTTGAAGATGAATCAAAAAATGCTCCTTCGCCTGAATTTCGTTTGTCCGTCCACGATCAGCAGCTAGGTTTTATAACGGAAGATGCGTTAATGAAAAACGACGTTGAATCAGCCGGATATGCGACGGAAAAAATTGTGGGCGATTTGAAAAAAGCCGATGCTTTGCGCCAAACCGCTTCTTATTTTATCGGAAAAAACGATGTCGCGGCGGCTCTCGACACTTACGACGAAGCCTTAAATCTTACTTTAAAAGCGGACAATGACAAATCGAAAATTGATTCGCTGCTTCGTTTAATCTCCGCCGCCGGCGTGATTGACCAAAGCCGGCTTCCCGAAATAACTTTAATTACGGCAAAAGCTATTAACAACATTCCGACGCTCAACCCGGAAGACAAACCGGGAAGCGAAAAATTTAAAAATTATGTTTTGACGGTCATAGCGATTGATTATAATTTGTATGTCATTGTCAGTAATTTGGCGAGAACAGATAAAAACGAAGCGATATATTTTGCCGGTCAAATCAATCGTAAAGAAGTTAAAATCACGGCTAATTTGGCTTTGGCGATTACCGCATTTGAGATGGAAAACACGCGAACGGCTAAATAAAGCAGTTTATGAAAATCTTGACCACGCTAATTTTACTGCTTTGCACGACATCGGCATTTGCTCAAACAAAAAAGTTTCGATGGGGAACGGAGGCGTGTCTTTTTGAAAGCAGATATGACGCGAAAAAATATACGGAACAGCAGTTGGAAGACACGACGAAACTGTTTTATCTGGATTTTTTTCCGCACAATATCCAGCCCTCGCCGTTTAAGTATGAAGAGATTGAACAATTGAACGTCGCCACGCTCGACGAAGAATATGCGGCGCGAACTGCAAATTTGAAAGCCTTAAATATCGTCAAATCTGCGTATTGGGAAACGGTGCGGCAGGCACAATCGAATGAATTAAAGCAAGTCTATCAATTATCGCGGGCGACCATTCTCAGCTACAAAAATCCCGCCGCGCTGCGCGATGTAGAATTTGCCGGCGCGTGTATCGAAAAATACGCCGTGCCGCTGGCAAACGGCGGTGAAGATTTACTCGCGGTGTGGCGGGCGATGTATGCCGAAATCATTAAAAAACACAGTCGCCCGGACATTGTGGAAAAAGAGTTTGACGAACAATATAATTCACCGGAACGATTACAGTTTGCCCGCGTCAAAGTGACGGCGTTCGGCTGGTGGAACTGCGTCAACGCCAAAATCAAACGTCAAAGGAACGACGTAAGGAAGGAAAAGGAATTTAAAAAACTTTTCAGTCGGACGAAGATAATTGAATGCGACACGCCTGACAGTTAAAATTGAACCGATTTTCTCTGCCATTCAAAATTATCAAAAACAAGTTTCGCAGACTTTGCGCCGATTGTTGTTTTTCACAATTTCTATTGTGATTTTTCAGACTTCGCTTATAATTATGGAGATGTTTGTTTTTGAATGAGATGAAAATAAGGAGAAGTCGAACTTCCGCAAACATAAAATCAGTTTTGCTGAGGGCGAATCAGTTCTTTCGGATACATTCTCGGTAACTATTTCCGATCCCGATCATTCGATTGAAGAAAACCGTTTTATTGATATTGGAGTATCAGACAGAAACCGCGTTTTGGTCGTTGTTTATACCGAACGCGAAGATCGAATCCGTATTATCAGTGTCCGCAAAGCTACAAAAGCGGAACATAAAATCTATGAATAAAACTAAAGAAAAAGACGAAATGCGTGAAGAATATGATTTCAGCAAAGGAATTCGCGGAAAACATTATAAAGCATTGCAAAAAGGTCATACGACAATCATACACAAATCGGACGGCTCAACCGTCGTAACCGAAACGCGCCCGATATTTCTCGACGAAGACGTACGGAAATATTTTCCTGATTCGCAATCTGTTAATAATGCTTTGCGCGGATTGATTGCGCTTGTGCCTCAAAAGTAAAATTGATTTTCTTACAAAATAATAAATATGAAGGCTAATGAAACGAAGGTTGAAGATTTTTTGTCTTCTAACAAAACTCAATTTGTAATTCCTGTTTATCAAAGAAATTATGATTGGTCGGAAAGTCAATGTGACCAATTACTTGATGACATTTTTGAAGTTGGAACAAACAGCAATATGAATGCTCATTTTATTGGCAGTATTGTTTATGTTCATGATGATGTTTATACAGCTTCGAGAATTAAAGAACTAACCATCATTGACGGTCAACAGCGATTAACTACGCTAACTTTAATTTATTTGGTTCTTCATCATCTAGCGATTGAATTAAAAGATGAAGGGCTTGTCAGTGAAATAAATGAAACTTATTTAATTAACAAATTTGCTCGTGAGGAAGAAAAACTGAAATTAAGACCAACGGATAATAATGATCGAGCGTTGAAATACCTACTCAGAAACGATGAAAATGAAGAATACAATGACTTTTCAAAAATAACTTTAAATTTCAACCATTACAAAGGAAGAATAAATGAGGAAAACTTCAAAACAGTTTTGCTAGGCTTATCTAAGTTGATGTTTGTAGAAGTTTCGCTGGATAGAGAAAAAGATAATCCGCAAAGAATTTTTGAAAGTTTAAACTCAACCGGCTTAGAACTATCACAGGCAGATTTAATCAGAAACTATATTTTGATGGGTTTGAATAGAAGAGATCAAAATTTAATTTATCAAAATTACTGGGAAATTATTGAAAGACTGGCGAAAGATGAATCTTTGAATATTAGTCGAGTTTCAGATTTTATTCGTGATTATTTAACGCTTGAAAACAACAAAATTCCGAACAAGGGAAAAGTTTATTTGGAATTTAAATCAAAATATCCAACTTCTTCACTTGAAGAGTTGGAAGATGTCTTAACCAAAATTAAGTCATTGGTAAAATACTACAACAAACTGATTAATCCGAAAAACGAATCGGATAGAGATGTAAGAACTCAACTAGAATATATAAATCGGTTGGAAATAAACGTCGCATATCCTTTTTTAATGAAAGTATATGAAGATTATGCGAATTCTATTATTGATAAGACTACTTTTATTTCAGTTTTAGATTTGGTTCAATCGTTCACTTGGAGAAGATTTATCGTCGGTATCGGGACAGAAGGCAGAAACAAAATTTTTATGACACTTTACGATAAAGTGAACAAAGAAAATTATTTATATTCTGTTCAAAAAGCATTGCTTAAACTAACCGGAAATAGTCGTTTTCCAAAAAATACTGAAACAATTAACGCCCTAAAAGAGAAAGATGTTTACAACATCAAAGCAAAAAATAGAACATATTTGCTTGAAAGATTGGAAAATTTTCAAAATAACGAGCCGGTTATTATTGATGAAAACCCGGACATAACAATAGAGCATATTTTTCCGCAAAATCCTGATCAAAAATGGAAATCTGAAATAAGCGCAGAAGATTATACTTTCATCAAAGAAAATTATTTAAATACGGTTGGCAATTTAACTTTATCGGGTAATAACGGAAAGTTGGGCAATAAAATATTTTCGTTTAAAAGAGATTTAGAAAATGCAGGATATAAAGACAGTCACCTTTGGTTGAACAAATATCTCGCCGGTTTAGAAAAATGGGATAAGTTTGAAATAGAAAAACGCTTGGATTTAATTTCCGAAAGATTTTTAAAAGTTTGGCAAATTCCCGAAATTGGTATTTCAGACGATTTGGGCAATAGTGAAAACAACATTTTTGATGCCGATGATCCGACACACAAAAAGTTAGACTATGCAATTTTTCTCGATCAGAAAATTGAAGTTAGAGAAGTTTCCAAACTTTATTTAGAAATTTGCAAGCAGTTATTCGATTTACAACCTGAAACTTTTTTCACGACTGACTTGGGTGAAAAAATCGGTTTAACTAAAAATCCTGTTGAAGACAACATAAGACAACCCGCATCATTAAATGACACCTATTTCATTGAATCTCATTTAAGCAGCACAGTGAAATTTGACAGGCTCAAACACGCATTGACTTTATTTGATTTTGAAGACGAACTGACAATCAAATATGCCGAAGATCAAAGCGCGTGAATTAATTGTTAGCTAATTTTCGCTGCCGCTCAAAATGGTCAAAAACAAGTTTCGCCGTCTTCGTCCCGACAAATGGAGAAAGTTCTTCGATTGAGGCTTTGGCGATGCGTTCGATTGAGCCGAAGTTTCGCAGGAGTTTCATTTTGCGCTTGTCGCCGACACCTTCGATTGCCGTTAGTTCCGAGGTGAAATCGCGGGTTTCGCGGCGTTTGCGGTGGAATTCGA
Organism: Pyrinomonadales bacterium; assembly: GCA_038232235.1. GTDB lineage: Bacteria > Acidobacteriota > Blastocatellia > Pyrinomonadales > Pyrinomonadaceae. Next base: position 5,507 of record JBBSIE010000032.1, read on the forward strand.
TGGCGGTTTTGTGTGTTTCGTCGCGGATTTGCTGGACGAGGCGGAAAACCGGCACGCCCATTTCAAAATAGACGGGTTTTTCTTCGTGTCCGTAACGCAGAAGATGGGAAATTTCGCTGTGTTTACGCGGCGGTTTGACTAAGCCGACAATCGGAATCATCTCCAGATCGAGTTCGCGCATCGCCGCTGCCGCCGCGTTGATTTGTCCTTTGCCGCCGTCAATAAAGATCAGGTCGGGCAGCGGTTTTTCTTCGGCTAAGGAACGTTTGTAGCGGCGGAAAACGGCTTCGTTCATCGAGGCGTAATCGTCCGCGCCTTCGACGGTTTTGATGATGAATCGGCGATATTCGGCGCGGTTTGATTTGCCGTTTTCAAAGACGACGATGCCGGCGACGTTTTCCGCGCCGGAGATGTTCGAGATGTCGAAACTTTCGATGCGGACGGGCAGATGCGGCAGTTCGAGAATTTCCTGCAATTCGCCGAGAATCTTTTCGGTGTCGGGTTTTAAGACGCGGAATCTTTGCTCGAAAGCAATTTTCGCATTTGTTTCGACGAGAGAAATCATTTCGGCTTTTTGTCCGCGTTTCGGGTCTAAAATTTTAACGCGCCGCCCGCGCCGGGTTGTCAATACTTTTTCTAAAACGTCACGGTCTTCAAAATCGGCGGGAACGTGGATCTCCAGCGGCACGTAATCGGTCGAATAATACTGCGCGAGAACTTCGCCCAAAAATTCGGAAACATCAAAGTTTTCCGCGTCCAAATCTTCCCAGAAAAATTCGCGCCGCCCGACGATGCGACCTTCACGCATCGTAAAAAGTTGCAGCGCGAGCAATTGCTTTTCGCGGTAAAAGCCGAAAATGTCCACATCCAAATCGGCGGTCATCGCCATTTTCTGCTGTTCGCCGAGCGCGAGAACGGTTTTGTGCAAATCGCGGTATTTCGCCGCGAGTTCGTAATTTTGATTTTCGGCAAACGTCCACATCCGCCGTTCAAGCTGACCGGCGAGTTCCCTGTTTTTGCCTTCGAGCAACAATTTCACGTCGCACGCCGCTTCCTGATATTCTTCCTTCGTGCAAAGCCCTTTGACGCACGGCGCGAGACAGCGTTTCAGATGATATTCGAGACACGGACGCGGCAGTTTGCCGTCAATTTCGATGTCGCACGTCCGCATTTGAAAGGCGCGGTTGATTAAATCCAGAGTCTTTCGCGCCAGACTCGCGGGCAGAAAAGGTCCGTAATAACTCGCGCCGTCGCGGACGATTTTTCTAGTGATGACGACTTTCGGAAATTCTTCGCGCGTCATTTTCAAATGCGGATACTGTTTGTCATCTTTGAGCAGAACATTAAAACGCGGCTTGTGTTTTTTGATGAGATTCGATTCTAAAACCAACGCTTCGACCTCGTTGTCAACGACGATATATTCAAAATCGGTAATGCGTTTGACGAGTTCGCGCGTTTTGCGGTCGTGTCCGCGATTTGATTGAAAATACGAACGCACGCGGTTTTTGAGATTTTTCGCCTTGCCGATGTAGATGATTTTACCCGCGTCGTTTTTGTGAATATAAACGCCGGGCGAACTCGGCAGAGTTTTTAGTTTTTCTTCTAAAGTCATTTCGTTAATGGAAAATGGAAAACGGATAATGGATAATTCTATCTTTATATTATCTATTATTCATTTTCCATTGTTAAGAATGAAAACCGTTTTGACAAAATCCTCGAAAACAGCCGCCGAATTTATCAAACGCGGCGGAATTGTCGCATTTCCGACTGAAACTGTTTACGGTTTGGGCGCAAATATTTTTGACGAAACGGCAATTGCGAAAATATTTGCGGCGAAACAGCGTCCGAACGATAATCCGTTAATCGCGCACGTCGGAAATCTTGAACAAATCGAATTATTAGTCAGTAATATTACGCCGAACGCGCAAAAATTTATTGATGCTTTTTTTCCGTCGGCTTTGACTTTGGTTTTGCCGCGAGCCAAAAAAATTTCGCTGATTGCGACGGCAAATCTCGAAACAATCGGCGTGCGAATGCCGAAAAATGAATTGGCGTTGGAATTTTTGCGAAACTGCAAAACGCCCGTCGTCGCGCCGTCGGCAAATTTGTCTGGAAAACCGTCGCCGACGAATTGGCAAGCTGTTTTTGAAGATTTAAGTTCACGAATTGACTGTATTTTACAAGGCGCGGCGACTGAAATCGGTCTTGAATCAACAGTCGTTGACTGCACTTCCGACATTCCGCTTATTTTGCGGGCGGGCGCGATCACGCTGGAAGATTTGCGCGAAATAGTACCGGAAACTCAAATTTATAAAATTACCGAAAACGAACAGCCGAAAAGTCCGGGTTTAAAACATCGGCATTATTCGCCACGCGCGAAGGTTACTTTGATAAGTTCAAAGTCCAAAGTCCAAAGTCCAAAGTTTTGTGCATTTATTGGTTTGAATGAGCCGGCTGAAAATTTTGATATGATGAAAATTTGTGCGACGATTGAAGATTACGCGCACGAAGTTTTTGCGTTTTTTCGGGAATGTGATGCGCGGAATATCGAAACGATTTACTGCGAAACGGTTGAAGCAAGCGGAATTGGTTTGGCGTTGATGGACAGGTTAAAACGCGCTGCCGAATAACCGGGAGCGCAAGCGGCTCGCTTGCGCTCCAATCAAATCGCGCTTCGATACGCTAAACTATTTTTATTGATTGATTATGACCGAAAACATTGAAAAATTTATCAGCGAATTTGCAAGAAGTCTGCACGAAAATAACTTCGTTAAAATGACGTTAGGCAATTATCGTGGCGGCGACGCGCATTTGCAAAAATTGCTGATTCGTCTGGTCGAAACAAAACGCGGCAAGCGGCTTTTCTTCCTTTATCGCTACGACACACGCGACACGGCGAAGAATTTTGATTTTAACGAAGGTCTGAAGATTATCCGCGAAGTTTTGGGCAGCGAATTTTTCAGCGGTCATCTTTTTACGACTGAAAACGATTTTCAACTCGACATCGGCAAAAAAGGAAAATCACGCTTGAATGCCGGAAAACCAACATTTAAAGCGACACCGACGCTCGAACACGACCGCGAGAAACAAATTCAAGTTAATCCGAACAGTTTTTATCTAAAAGCACTCGGCATTACGACGGATCGCGGTGAGATTCGCGCTAAACAGCAGGATAAATGGAAGCAAATCAATAAATTTGTCGAAATTTTGGGCGGTCTTTTTGATAAATCCGAATTAAAAGATCGTAAAAAACTAAAAATTGTTGATATGGGTTCGGGCAAAGGTTATCTGACGTTTGCGACTTATGATTATTTCAAAAACACGCGCGGAATTGAAACGGAAGTCGTCGGCGTTGACACGAAAGAACAGCTTGTGCAGATTGATAACGACATCGCCAAAGCGAGCGAATTCAGCGGTTTGAAATTCGTTTACGGTTATATCGGCGATTACGAACCGAAAAATGTTGACATTTTAATCGCGCTTCACGCCTGCAACACGGCAACAGACGACGCGATTTTTTCCGGTATCAAATCCGGCGCGGATTTAATCGTCGCCGCGCCGTGCTGTCATCAAGAAATCCGTCCGCAAATTAAAGCACCGGAAATGTTCAAAAACATTCTCAAACACGGCGTAATGCTCGAACGCGAAGCCGAATCAATCACTGACGGACTTCGCGCGCTCTTGCTCGAAAAAAGCGGTTATTCGACCAAACTTTTCGAATTCGTTTCCACCGAACACACGCCGAAAAATAATATGATTGTCGGTTCAAGACACGAAAAAAAAGTTGCCGCGGAGAAATTCGACGAGCAGATAAACTCGATTAAAGAATTTTACGGGATAAAAGAGCAGAAATTGGAAAGCCTAATAAAGATGCTCGTTGTTTTGGTTTTGATGTGGACATTTGTTGGGTGCAAGGTTCCTGAAAATAAAGAATCTTTCAATGCTTCAAAGCAAAATGAATCCATCCTGTCCAGTAATTGGAAATATATAAATATCTCCAACGTAAAATTTTACATTCCACCGGATTTGATTGAAAACACAGATAAACTCAAACATATGATGCCGGGTTCTACTGCAAGATTCTATGGTAATGATGACATTTGGTTAGTTTTCACGATTCAATCGAGTCCACAGGAAAACAATCGTTTTATAAAGGAACGTGATTTTCATTTGGAGAATATTATTATTGATGGAAAACCAGCGAAACTGATTAACTTTACCGGAACAGATATGGTAAATGAAGCGAAAGGTAAAAATTATGTAACAGTTTTAGATGTTCCCGAAATTCAAGGGAAATCTAACAATCTTTTGATGTGGGCATATTCCAAATCTCCAGAGGATAGAGGAACGGCAATTAAAATTTTCAAATCAGTTCAATTTGTTAAAGAATAGATTTCGATTTCAATAAAATTGCCAACAGCAAACCATTCGGCTTGACCTTTTATCTGATAGACGCTTATTATTATAGTTTACGCTTGAGTAAGCGCATTTTTAAAATATAGGAGACCATTAGAACTAATGAAACCTGAAATACATCCGAAATACGAAGACATTACAGTTACCTGCGCTTGCGGGAACACTTTCCAAACACGCTCGACGGGCGAAGATTTGAATATCGAAATCTGTTCCGAGTGTCATCCGTTTTTTACCGGCAAACAGAAACTTGTTGATACGGCAGGTCGCGTTGACCGCTTTAACAAGCGTTATGCCCGCAGCGGCGCGGCGGCAACCGCAACTGCCGAAGCCGAAGGTGAAAAATAAATTTATCGTGAATTTATTTTCAAACAGACACTAGCCATCTACAGATAACGCCGATGCTTTTCCAGCGCGGTTCGCTCTTGGTGTAAAATAAAACCGGAACGAATTTCAGGGAAAAAATCGGCGTTATTTTTATTTTCGATTTTCAATTGATTAGGCATCTTTAAATAAAGAGGTTTAATCAAAAAAAATACTATGAAAAAGAAAAACAGTCAGCGAAAAATTACATTTTTGAATATCGTGATGAGTCTTCAAAAAGATTTGATTGTCGGCGGTCAAGCCGTGATGGAAGGCGTGATGATGCGAACACCGAGCGCGTATGCGATTGCCGTGCGTAAAAAAGACGGTTCGATTGTGCATACGGCGGAATCTCTGCCGAAGTGGAGCGATAAACATAAATGGCTCGACATTCCGGTTTTGCGCGGCGGCGCAACGCTGATTCAATCAATGGCTTTGGGCATCAAAGCGTTGAATTTTTCGGCGAGCGTTGCACACGACGATATGGAAATCGAAGAAGCCAAAGAAAAAGCATTTGGGCTGGAAACTGAAATGGTTTTGGCGGACGGCACGACTGACAAAAATTTCACCAAAGCTCCGGTTAAAGTTACGATGCCCGAAAAAGCGAAAGCGAAAAAACCCGCACAAGCGGCGGGTGCGGTTGGTTCGATTATTTTTGCGCTGTTTTTCAATGTTTTGCTTTTTATCGTCGCGCCTCTGATTTTGACGAACATTTTATTCATCGCGCTCGGTTGGGCAACTGCGCCGGAAGTCGTCGCAAATCTGACTTATTGGCAAACATTCAAAGCATATATCTGGGAAATCAAACCTGATTCGTGGATCGCTTTTAACTTGATTGACGGGCTGATCAGAATGGCGTTTTTCGTCGTGATGATTTTTACGATGTCTTATCTACGCGACATTCGGCGCGTTTTTGAATTTCACGGCGCGGAACATAAAACGGTTTTCACTTGGGAAAAAGGTTTGGATTTAACGCCAGATAACGCCACGATCCAAAAACGTCAGCATCCGCGCTGCGGAACTTCGTTTTTGATGGTCGTAATGCTCGTGGCGATTGTTTTATTTTCGGTTGTCAAATTTGATGCGATGTGGCTTAACTTATTGGTGCGAATCGTTTTAATGCCGCTCGTCGCCGGACTTTCTTATGAGATTATTCGCTATGCCGCGAAAAAAGAATCGAGCGCGGTTTTCAAATTTATGACGATGCCGGGTCTTTGGCTGCAAAATATCACGACGCAGGAACCGGACGATTTGCAATTAGAAGTCGCCATCAAAGCGTTGAAAGAATCGCTGAAATTTGAACCGGACAACGCGGAAGAAGTTCCGGCGATTAATCGAGAATTGGAAGTTATCGTTTAGGTTTTGGAAAAAGCTATGAATACATTTTCGAGTGTTGAAACACAAAAGGAATGGACGGCTGACGAATTTTTTCATTCTCCGCTCTCGCAAAATCACGAAATTGTCGAAGGAGAATTAATTAAAACGATGCCGGCAGGATTCATCCGCGGAGTGATCGCTCTCAGAGCTGGAAGATTGATCGGCAATTTTGTCGAAGAATACAATTTGGGAGAAGTCGTGGCAGCCGAAACAGGCTTTATATTAGGCAAAAAATCTTTTCGTGGGGCTGATGCGGCTTTTATCAGCACCGAAAATCTTCAAAAATACGGCTATCCGCAAAGTTTCTTCCCGGTCGCGCCTGATCTGGCGGTCGAAGTCGCCTCGCCCGGTAATTCTTCCGAAGAATTGATGGAAAAAGTTAATTTGTATTTGCAGGGCGGAAGCAAAATGGTTTGGATATTTTATCCGAAAACTAAAATTGTCACCGTCTTTCGTTTGAATAATGTGATTAGCCTTTTGCGCGAAAATGAGACGCTTGACGGCGAAGATGTGCTGCCGAATTTTCGGCTTCCGCTATCCAAAGTTTTCGGTAATCTACCGTCAGAAAAAGAATAATTTTATGTTGGAAAAACTTGCACAAATCGAAAAGAATTACGAAGAAATCACCGCACAGATTTCTCAGCCGGATGTTACTTCGGACATTTCGGCTTATACGAAGCTGATGAAACAGCACAGCGCGTTGGGCGAAATTGTCGCTGAATATCGTGAAGTCAAGCGAATGACGGAAGAACTCGAAGGCGCGAATGAGATTATCGAAAATTCCAACGATGAAGAAATGCGCGAACTCGCCGAACTCGAAGTTGCCGAACTCGAAGAAAATCTCGAAAAAGCCAATGAAAAGCTGAAGTTTTTATTGATTCCGAAAGACCCGAACGATGAAAAGAACGTCATTCTGGAAATTCGCGCCGGAACTGGCGGCGATGAGGCGACGCTTTTTGCCGCCGAGATTTTGCGGATGTATGCGCGTTATGCCGAACGGCAAGGCTGGAAAATGGAAATTATGGACGCTTCCGACACCGGCGTTGGCGGTTTGAAGGAAGCGTTTGCGATGATCGAAGGCGATAATGTCTATTCAAAAATGCGCTATGAATCGGGCGTTCACCGCGTTCAGCGCGTTCCGCAGACGGAAACTTCGGGGCGCATTCACACTTCCGCCATTACGGTTGCCGTTTTGCCCGAAGCCGAAGAAGTTGACGTGCAGATTGACCAAAATGATTTGCGGATTGATACATTTTGTTCAAGCGGTCCGGGCGGTCAATCGGTTAATACGACTTATTCAGCCGTGCGTTTGACGCATATTCCGACGGGCGTTGTGGTTTCGATGCAGGATGAAAAATCGCAAATCAAAAACCGCGAAAAAGCGATGCGCGTTTTGCGGGCGAGATTGCAGGAAATCGAAGAACAAAAACAGCACGACGCGCTCGCTTCGGAAAGAAAATCGCAGGTCGGAAGCGGCGACCGTTCGGAGAAAATCCGCACATATAATTTCAAGGAGAATCGTGTTTCAGATCATCGTATCGGTTTAACCACACACCAACTCGAACTCGTAATGGAAGGCGCGTTAGACGAATTTATCGAGGCTTTGACGACGCACTATCAAACCGAGAAACTAAAAGCCGAAATGGTTGCGGCTTAGTAATTCAAAGTTAAAAACATATAATGCAAAATTAATATTTGATTTTGCATTTTTATTTTCGCGCTTTTTATTTTAATAAATGCCTGTTACAAGACTTTATCTGGTTCGACACGGACAGTCTGCCGGAAATGCCGAAGGGCGTTTTGGCGGACATTCTCCGACTCCGCTTTCCGAACTCGGAATAGAACAGGCAATAGTTACCGCCGAAAGGCTTGCCAAAGAAAGAATAAATGTTATTTATTCGAGCGATTTACATCGCGCCGTCCAAACCGCAACGCCGCTTGCCGAAATTTTAGATTTACCGATTAATAAAAATCCGGCATTTCGTGAGAGAAAAGTCGGCGTTTTAGAAGGAAGAACTTTCGACGAATCAAAAGCGGAATTTCCAAAAGATTATTACGCGCTGATTAACCGCAACATTCATCACATTATTACCGAAGGCGAAAGCTATCGCCAATTGCTTAAACGCGCAACCAAAGCTTTGCACGAGATCATTCGTAACAACCAAGGTGAAAAAATCGCAATTTTTTCACACACCGGCGCGATTTGTTATCTGACGCTTTATTTAATGGGCGCAATAAACTGCAAAACTAAAACCACGCCGTGGCTCGTAACTTCAAACTGCGGCATCAATCGCTTTGAGATTCGCAGTCGGAGCAACATTCGTGTTTTGGCTCTTAACGACACGCGCCATTTATTGCAAATTACCGGAAACGATTCATTTGGCGCACGATGATTAAAGGGAAAAGGTGAAAGGATAAAGGATAAAGTAAAAGCATTTTCTTCACTCTTATCTTTTGCCTTTTCCCTTTCGCCTTTTCCCTTTCGTTTACGCTCAAGCCTAAATTCAAATCCAAACCGATTGATTTAGAATGAATATCGCAATCCGAATTGCATTGAACGCGGTGAACCTTGAATACTGGTAAGTATTTTGCCGAAGGTATTGGGTGCCGTGCTGAGTTGCGGGTCTTGCGGCAAACCATATGTTGTTCGCGTTTGTCCGCCGTCCTGCAAATACTGGTAATTCATCACGTTGAATATTTCCCAGCGAATTTGAAGTTTATGATTTTCACCATACGGCATCTTGAACGACTTGGAAAGTCCTAAATCCAGCGACGAATATCCGGGCAGACGAAAATTATTTCGCTGACCTGTTTCGCCCGGAAGTGCGTTGCGGAAAGCCTTGAATGCTGCTTGCGGATCGGAAAAAACATTCTGCGTCGAGCGGTTTAAACCGATTTGAATCGGCGCAATCTGTGTTCCGTTTGATTGCACATTCCAGTTGGTTGCCCATTGTGCAGCATCAAAAGGCGAAGAAAACGGCAATCCCGAATTAGCGCGAAATACGCCTGTCAGCTGCCAGCCGCCGACAAAAGTGTCGGCGATTTTGTTCGTATTGCTGAAATAAGCGCGACCTCTGCCGATTGGAGCTTCAAAAATGAAATTCGCGTTAAAGACGTGCCGCGTATCAAAATCCGAATAGGCGTAATTGTCATTCGGACGAAGCGGATTCAGAATAAATTGCGAACCGTAGGAGCCGCCCGTCTGCAAACCTGAAGCATTGTCCTTGGATACCGAAAATGTATAATTCAGATCATACGTTAATGTTTTTCCAAGCCTCTGCCGGAGAGTAAATACCGCGCCCTGATAATTGGATTTCGCCACCGAACTGAAGGCGGAGAAAGCCGCGTATTGCGGATGGAAAAATAGATTTGGAACTATTCCCTGATCGTCCAGAAGTGATTGAACATACGTCCAGTCGAGAATATCGTAGCCGCTTCTGGACACCAAATAATATGCCGCTTGAGTAGGCGTAAATCCGGCAAAATCGGAATCACCCAAATATGCCGCCAGATTAGGTCCTAAATTCGGGAATATATTCTGAAAATACGGAATATTACCGACTGCGCCGACCGGCGTGTCATTCGAGCGTAGATCATTCAGCAATCGCGCCGCCGTATACCAGTCAGTGCCGGATTTTTTATCAACCAAATTGTTGAGCGCGTTCACGTCTCTCGCCGCCAGCAGATTTCTCGCCGCGTTTCCGACATAAGAAGCCTCGACATACATTCCTTTCGGCAGTTCCCGACCGTAAGACACATTCCAACTGTAATGAACGGGCGTAACAATCGCCGAATCCAATGAAGATTCGATGCGCTGCGGACAATCTTCCGTTCCGTTCAGACAGCCCGGCGTTACATCGGTTGTAAAGCGATTCGGCGCAACCAATCCCGGCAAACTTCGAATAGATTGTCCGAATCCGGTGAAACGCGGAGCCGGACTGCTCGAAGTGTTATAAGTGTTCGCCGCGATAGTGTTCTGAGTCGTAAAACCGAGTGTCGAAAGCGCGTCGAAACTCACCGCCAACTGTTCGCCGAAATGATCGTTCGTTATCGCAAAACCGCCGCGGAATGTGGATTTTCCTTGTCCGCCAAAGATAGTTTTCAAAAATCCACTCTCGAAATCAGGCGACCAAGCCGCCGCGATACGCGGTTGAAAGTTATTCTTATCCAGTTTGTAAAAACCCGGTTTTTTATAAGTTGGTCCGGCGTAATCAAAACTAATCAGCGCATTGTATGGTGTGCCGTCCGCCGCACTCTGAACGCGCTGATTGAAGAAGTCGCTCAAATTTACCGACGGAGTAACCTCATAACCGTTTTTCTCGTATACCGGACGGCTCAACCCGTAACGCAAGCCGAGAGTCAAGGTCAAAGTTCGAAACGGCTTCCAGATGTCCTGAGCATAAACGTCATATTCTTCAGTGGCGAAATTTCGCACGGTCGGCGTTCCCGCCGCCAAAACATTTCCCTCCAGATCGTAATTATACTGCCCGGTATATTGGGAGAAACGTCCTATTAAGGCTGACAGTGCATTTTGAACGATTGATCGCTGTCCCGAACCGATTGTGTAACCGGCAGATGTAATCGGGCGGTCAAGCACACGACCCGAAGACGAATAAAAAGACGGATTAGCTGTCGCGGAGTCGTATGAACTGCCTAAATCCTGCCGATTGTTCCGAATGATCCGCACATTGCCTCCAACCTGAATCGTGTGGTTTCCTTTAATAACGGTAAAATCATCCGTAAAATTCTGCACCGGCGTAACGCGGCTCAAAGTTCTGGCGAAAAACGACGGCTGATAAACGAATCGGAAGCTGATAAAGTTGTCGTTTGAATCCCCGAAGTTTGTAAATGCCTGCCGGGTTAAGCCGTAACGAAAGTTGTTTACCTTGTTGTTGCTTATTGTCCAGTTGTGACCGACCACGAATCCGTATGGATGAGACCAAGCGGAAGTCGCCTGAGTATCGGGAAAAAAAGATGTCCCAATGCTGGTGTCATACTGATAATTACCACGCAAAAAGAGCGTTTGACGGTTGCTGAGATTGTAATCAAAGCGAACAATATGGGTATTTTCATTATCCGTCGTAGGCGAGTTAAAGCGGAAATTACCCGTGTTTATATTGTCTCCGTTTCCGCTGACACTATTTGCCGGATAGCGTCGCGCCGCATCCGCAAAGATTGCGACCGCCGCCGGATTAATACCGACTGATGGAAAAATAGAGTTTAGAGTAGCCGTATTCAATGATATAAGTCCGCTGTTTCCGTCTGGATCCGTTCCGCTAAATCTCAGTATTCCTTGACCTAAACTCGCCAGAGGAACGGTTCGGACAACCGAAACACTCTGTCGCTGTTTTTGCCCTTCAAATGAGTAAAAGAAAAATAGTTTGTCTTTTTTGATCGGACCGCCGATTGCGCCGCCATAAATATTACGGGCTAAACTCGGACGCGCCACGGATTTTCCGGTGTCCGGTTCAACTGACAGATTGTTGAAGAAATTATTGGCTGAAAAAGCCGTCGGACGGTAGAAATAGAACACCGCGCCGTGAAAACTATTGGTTCCGCTTTTGGTAACGAGCGAAATTTGTGCTCCCGACGAACGTCCCTGATTAGCGTTCGGATTGGTCGTCGTGATGCGAAATTCTTCTACTGATTCGGTGGTGGCTCTTAAAGCAGAGTCTTGCGTAGTTTGAAACTGATCGGTTCGTCCACCCGTTTGCTGATCGTTGATGTCAACTCCGTCCAAAGTAATATTCGCCTGATCGCTTCGTGAACCGGCTGAGTAACCTTCGCGTGTAACTCCCGGCTGCAAAGTCAAAAGATCGTTGACTCTTCGCAAACTTGTCGGAAGCTGCGTAATTTGTTGCGGCACGAAATTGTTTCCGATACTCGCATCCTGCGTGTTAACAATTGATTCAATGTCGCCGGAAGTAACGTCAACAGTTACCGAAACATCTCCGAGTTCAAGCGGAACATTTACTTCAATCGGATTATCAACCAATGCCTGAATATCTCTGACGACGGTTTTTTTGAAACCGTTCGCCGTAACTTCTATTTGATAAGTTCCCGGCGCAATTGCCGGAAAAGTATAAATTCCGTCATCAGTTGTGGTTACGGTGCGGCTGAAACCCGTATTAGGATTGTTCAGTTTAACGGTTGCACCCGGAATAGCCGCATTCTGTTGGTCTTTGACTGCTCCTTTAATTCCGGTTGTTCCCGATTGTGCGTTGATGTTTCCGACTAAAAAAACGGAAAACACCATCGCTAGCAAAGCTGTTAAAGCCTTCTTCTTTAAAATATTAAAATTCATAGTTCCTCCTTTTATCTGTATGGTTAGAAAAATTTCTCAACACTTGTATCGAGATTTTCGACTTGTAGTTTTAACAACTGACGATAATTTTTGCTTGATTTTTCGACTTGAAATCCTGACAATCCGGACAAAGAAACTCGAAAAATCGGTAAATTCTTAATTTGAAAAATTGCTGCTAAAGAATGGTACTATTTTACAGGCATTTTGCGTTCCACTACACAAGCCATACAAAAAGTGTCGAAAAACAAAGGCTCAAGTTATAAATTCTGTTTTTTATAAAAATAAGGAAAGTGAATAAATATGGATGAAATACAAAATTTCGTAAAAAATGAGCTGAGTTTATCTTCAATTATGAATGCAGCAAAGCCGCAATAACTTTTGCGGCGGTTGCGCCCATTCCGACGGCACTGCTGATTGTTGGAGAAAGAGGATTGGCAACATCGCCGACGGCGAATATATTTTGCAAATTTGTTTCACAGTTTTGATTGATTTTGATGTAACGGCTTTTGTCCAATTCGATTTGTCCGCGAAAAATTTCCGTATTCGGTTCGACTCCGATGCGAATTAAAACCGCTTCGACTGATAAAATATGCGTTTCTTTTGTTTGTAAGTTTTGTATTTCTATCGCTTCAACTTGTTCATTGCCAATAAATTTTTTGACTGCCGAATTTGTCAGGATTTTGATTTTAGAATTGCTCTGAGCTCGTTCGATAAATTCCGAACGAGCGCGAAAGTCTTCGTTTCGATGAACGAGTGTAACTTTTGAAGCCACATCCGCCAAAATTAAAGCGTTTTCAAAAGCCGCGTCGCCGCCGCCGACAACCACTGCATTTTTGTCTTTAACTAAATTTTGGTCGCGCTTGCCCGATTCGATAATTCCCTTTTTTTGAAATCTTTTTTCGCCTTCGACATCCAACGATCTTCGCCTGACACCCGTGGCAATTATCAATGCTTTGGCAGAAACTCTTTCGCCGTCTTTGAATAAGATTGTTTTGTTTTCCAAATCAATTTCCGCAACCGCACTTGATAATTTTATTGTAAAACTGCGATTTTCGATTTGTCTGACAAAAATATCGCGCAATTCGCGTCCGTTTTTCACTTGTGCGCCGAGATAATTATCAATCCGATTGAAAGTGCGTAAAAGCTGACCGCCGAGTTCGTCGTTCTCTTCCAACAACAGAGTTTTTAATCCCAATTCGCCGCACCACAGCGCAGATGAAATTCCAGCCGCGCCTCCGCCGATAACAACTACGTCAAAGTTACTGATTGAATTAGAAAATGTCATTAAAGAATCCGGTCGGAGCGCGGGCTTTCTGCCTGCGTTCCGACTCTTAAATTACCACTTTTTGTCAATAAAATCTTCCGTTTTTTGTCACTTCATCAATCAATGATCACTTAAATAACCACACATTCTGAGGAAATAATCGAACCATCTTCTATAAGATAAGGCTTTATAAAGAATTTAACATATTTTGAAAACTTGGCATCTAGCATGCTGTAAAACAAGCTGTTTTAGGTAAGGCGTTTTGTATTCGCGACTCTCTTTCCCAATTATTTTTATAAATCCAAAAATTCCATTGATTTGCAAAATTATGAAATTAGAATTAGAAACAAATCCATCCCCCTTCCTTTTATTGACAATGATTTTGTCAATAATTCAGTTTCCGAAAACGATTCCGCTATATTGAAACCATTACTTCAAAAAGGCATCTTCGGCTTCATCTCCATCGCCTTTATACAATTGAACATAACCCAGATTTTTGAGAACGTTCACTGTTTCGATATTTTTTTCTCCGTAAATCTGTTTCGCCAAAGCGACGGCTTTTTCGGCTAAAGGCAATGCCTCCGCGTATTCTTTTTGCTGAAATAATTTGACGGTTTGGACGCTTATTTCTCTCAAATCTTTTTTCGCGGACAAATTGTTATCCTGCGCGGAGATTGAAATTGACAGCGTTAGAAACAGCAAAGCAAATGTAATGTGGTTTTTCCTAATAAATACGTCATTTTTTCGGCGGTTTGCTCGGACGAATTTCGACTTTGCTCGGCAGAGCGCGTTCATTGATATTCAACAAATCTAAAACGGTTTGCGCGATGTCTTCGGGCTGCAATTGCCACGTTGCTTCATCGCCGGGTTCTCTGCCGCCGAAATATGTGTTAACCGAACCCGGACAAATATAACTGACTTTGATGTCGTCCTGCCGAACTTCCTGCATCAGGGCTTCGGAAAATCCGTTCAAACCGAATTTTGAGGCGTTATAAGCCGCCATTTTCGGATGCGCGTTTTGTCCGGCGAGCGATGAAATGTTGATAATATAACCGCCGCCGCGTTCCTTCATCAGCGGAATCGCGTAATGACAAGTGTAAAAAACGCCAAAAAGATTGGTTTCGAGCGTTTGTCTGAACTTATCCGGCGACATTTCCGCAATCGTTTTCCCGATAAAACCGACACCAGCGTTGTTTATTAAAATATCAACGCCGCCAAATACGCGCGACGCTTCGTCAAGCATCATTTTAACCTGCGATTCGCTGCGAACGTCGCAAATTTCGCCTTCGGCACTGCCGAATTCCGATAGTTTTTTCAGCGCACTTTTCAATTCCGATTTATCGCGCGCACAAACAAAAACCTTCGCGTCCCCTTTGAGCAATGTTTCCGCAATCGCGTATCCGATTCCTTTCGTGCCGCCGGTTATGACGGCGATTTTGTCAGTTAATTTCATTATTTTATCTAATTTGAATTTAATTATATTTTTCGTCTTTCGGTCTTTTAACGCGTGGCGATTTCTCATCTGCCAGAATTTTCCACAAAATTGTTACATTCCCCGCGCTGTCTTTGTCAACTATGCGAAAAGCGACGATTATGTCGCGCCGTTCATCAAACGCGAATTCGTTATAAGTTACGCTGCTGACCGAACGAAAATATTTTCCGGCGTAAGCGATTGAACGCAGAACAAAAGTCGTATTTTCCTTTGCATACAAACCGCGCCGATATAAAAAACCATCTTGTTCGATACCTTTGACTAATTTATCGGCAATCACTTTTGCCTTTTCGTAATCGGGTTCAGGCTGAAAGTCAATCAAAAACTTCAGACCTTTCGTTTGCAAATCCAACTTATCAAGCGATACATTGCCGACATTGACGAAAACTCCATGCAGCAAAACGCCCGATGCCTGAAAACTGTTTTCGGTAAAAAGTATGTCGGAAAGTCGCGGAATACGGTAATTTCCCGTGCGAAAAGAATAAGAACTGCCTGCGCCCGGCATCGTATATTTCAAACATTCTTCCGTCGCCACGACGATTTTCGTGTTGTCGGCGCAGCCCGAATCGCCGATTAATTTTATAAGTCCGGTATTTCGCCCGCGAAGAAATTCGGCGTGTTTTTCAAATAATTCCGGCTTTGGCGCAACCGCAATTAATTCCTTTCTTGAAGGTTTGCGGTAAAGCGGTTCGATACTTTGGTGCAGAATCGAAAGCTGCCTGAATGTTTGAGCTTCAGCATTTGCAAAGCCGGATAAAATTAAAAATATGAATACGAAAAAACCTTTCATATTATTGTTTACAGCCTATCTTTTAAAATTTCATTAACAATTTGCGGATTCGCTTTGCCCTGCGAAGCCTTCATCACTTGTCCGACGAAAAAGCCGAATAGTTTTTCGTTGCCGTTTTTGTAAGCCTCGACTTGATTTTGATTCTTTTCGATGATTTCGTCAACGATTTTTTCGATTGCCGACGAATCGGAAATTTGCTCGAAACCTTTTTCCTTGATGATTGCGTCGGCGGTTTTGCCCGAATTAAACATTTCGACGAAGACTTCTCTCGCCTGATTATTATTAATTTTGCCGGTGCTTAAAGTTTTGATTAATTCCGCGAGATTTGCGGCGGAAACCGGTGAACTGGAAACCGTTTTGCCGAAATTATTCAGTTCGCGCGTCAAATCGCCCAGAACATAATTCGCCGAAACGCGCGGATCGTTCGACGCTTTCGCCGCCCGTTCATAAAATTCAGCCAAACTTTTATCATTGACAAATTGCGATGCGTCGTCAAACGACAAATCATATTCCTTCATAAATCTGTCGAGCATCACGTCGGGAAGTTCGGGCATTTCCGACTTAACTTTCTCAATAAATTCCGCTGAAACTCTCAAAGGCTGCAAATCAGGTTCGGGAAAATAACGATAATCGTGCGCGTCTTCCTTTGAACGCATAATCCGCGTTTGATTGTTTTTATCGTCCCACAGACGAGTTTCCTGATTGACTGTTTCTCCTTTTTCGTGCGCCGCGATTTGCCGTTCGATTTCATATTCAATCGCCTTTTGCATAAAACGCACCGAATTCAAATTTTTGAGTTCGACCTTCGTTCTAAAATTTTCTTCGCCGATTTTTCGCACGGAAACATTCGCTTCACAGCGCAGATTTCCCTTTTCCATATCGGCATCCGATGCGCCAACCCATTGTAAAACTCTGCGGACGTGATTGACATAATCATAAGCCTGCCAGCTTGAGCGAAAATCCGGCGCGGTTACGATTTCGCCGAGCGGCGTTCCGGCGCGATTCAGATCAATGTATGAATATTTATCAACTTCCGGCAAACCTTCGTGAACATTTTTGCCCGCGTCTTCTTCAAGGTGCATTCGCTCGATGCGAATTTTCATCGGCTTCCATTCGGTCGCGCGTCCGCTTTCGTCGCGTTCCGCCGTCAAAATCGTCAATTCGCCGTTTGAAGAAAAAGGTTTGTCATATTGCGAAATCTGATAGCCTTTGGGCAAATCGGGATAAAAATAATTTTTGCGCGAAAAAATAGAAGTTTCATTGACGCTCAATCCAAGCGACAACGCCGCTTTCGCGCCCAAATTAACGACATTTTCGTTCAAAACCGGCAGTGCGCCCGGAAGTCCCAAACAAACCGGACAAGTATTCGCGTTCGATTCATCGCCAAAACTCGTCGCACACCCGCAGAAAATCTTCGTTTCCGTCGCTAACTGCGCGTGTATTTCCATTCCGATAATTGCTTCCCAACCTTCTTTCATATCTTTTTTATTCCACTAATCATTTTTTCGGCTTCTTCTACTGCATCTTCCAGTTTATCAATGTTTCCGTCCAATTGCTTTTCATAAACCGCATCGAGAACTTCCTTGAATTGCGGCGAAGGTTTTAAGCCGAGTTCGATCAAATGTCTGCCCATCAAAATCGGTTTCGGTGCTTCGTGTTCGACGTTCAAACCGCGCATTCGTTCGATAAACCATTCCTGCGCTTCGGCTTTGAACCATTTTTCCTTCGGCAGCCAATCGGGATTTCTGCCTAAACTATCGGCTTTCGCCACGCGATAAAGCAAATCCGGTTCGACTTTTCGCGCCAAACGGCGAAACGCGCCGTCGCCGGGCTTCGATTTGTAAAACATTCCCGGCGTTAAATGATAAAGCACGAGCTGAATAATCTGTTCGCGCACGTCGTAACCGTCAAGCGTGTGAATTCCGAGCGTGTCGAGAAACGAAATCGTCGGCGCGACACCGGCTTCGTCGTGCGCGTGCGAACGCCAGCGACCGTCGAAAAATTTCGTCGTCGGCGGTTTCCCGAAATCGTGACAAATCGCGCCGAGCATTACCGTAACTTTTTGCGCGTGGGGAAGATCGTCAATCAATTTCCGCGCTTCATCAACGACCATAAGTGTATGTATATCAACATTTCCCTCTGGATGCCATTCTGCTTCCTGCGGCACGCCGACGAGCGCGACGAGTTCGGGAAACAATTGATCGGCGATGTTCAAATCATAAAAATACTGCAAACCGATTGAAGGTTTTCGAGATTTTAACAGCAATTTTTCGAGTTCGCTCCAAATACGCTCTTTCGGCAAATCAGTGAGATCAATTGAGCGGCAAATCTCAATTGTTTTCTCATCAATCGTAAATTCAAACCGCGCCGCAAATTGCGCCGCGCGTAAAACTCGCAGTGAATCTTCCGCGAAAGTATCGGCTGAAACGTAGCGGATAATTTTGTTCTCAATGTCTTTTCGTCCGTCGTAAATATCAATGATTTCGCCCGTCAAAATATCTTTTAAAATCGCATTAATCGTAAAATCACGCCGTTTCGCGGCTTCTTCAAACGACATATCTTTGTCGCCTTCGACGAGAAAACCTTTATGCCCGCGTCCGATTTTTTTTTCACGGCGCGGAATCGCCACATCTAAATCGTCTTCCAATTTATAAACCGTAAACGCTTCGCCGACGGCATTAACTCTGCCGAAACTTTCGAGGATTTCACGCAGTTTGCTCGGTTCGATGCCGTAAACTTCGACATCAAAATCCTTTGGTTCGATATTCATCAATTCATCGCGCACACAGCCGCCGACGAGCATCGCGCGTCCGCCGTTTTGTTCGATGATTTCGGCAAGTCTTGTAATTTTTTCTGGAATCTTTGACATAAAAAACGGGCGAGGACAAGCCGTCGCCCCTACAATTTTATTTGCAAAATCAATTTATCCCAAACGCTTCTGTAAAAAATCTTTCAATTCAGACACACTCACCCGTTCCTGTTCCCAAGTGTCGCGGTCACGAACAGTTACAGCGTTGTCTTTCAATGATTCGTGGTCAACCGTGACGCAGAACGGCGTGCCGATTTCGTCTTGTCGGGCATAAAGTTTGCCGATGCCGCCGGTGTCGTCGTAAACCGTTCGCATCGCCGGAAGTAGTTGTTTTTTCAAATCTTTTGCCATTGCGACAATTTCCGGTTTGTTTTTCGCCAGCGGCAGAACGGCGACTTTGATCGGCGCAAGTTCGGGTTTTAATTTCAAAATCACGCGCGTTTCACCTTTTTCATTCGTTTTTTCCGTGTAAGCGTCCATCAAAACGGCGAGCAAAGTCCGATTTACGCCAACCGCCGGTTCGATAACATACGGATAAAAACGCTGTTTGGTCGCTTCGTCAAAGTACGATAAATCGTCGGTCGAATCGCTGTTAATTCTTTTTCCTTCCGCGTCTTCCGGCTTTTTGGAATGCGCCTTTAAATCGAAATCTTTGCGGTTGGCAATTCCCATCAGCTCGTCAAACTGTTTTTCTTCGTCGTCGCGTTCAGGAAAAAAGCGATATAAAATATCAACCGTTCTTTCGGCGTAATGCGCGAGTTCTTCGGGCGTTTGTTCGTATAATTTTAAATTTTCAGAAGAAATGCCGAGAGAATTGAACCATTTTTGAAATTCGTCAATAAATTCCTGATGAATTTGCGGCGCGTCTTCGGGTCGGCAGAAATATTCCATTTCCATCTGCTCAAATTCGCGCGTGCGGAAGATGAAATTTCCGGGCGTTACTTCGTTTCGAAATGCTTTGCCGATTTGCGCGATGCCGAACGGTAATTTTCTTCGGGAAGTGTCCAAAATATTTTTGAAATTGATAAAAATTCCCTGCGCCGTTTCCGGTCTGAGATAAGCGAGCGCACTTTCGTCTTCTTCGGAAGCAACCGCGCCGACGGTTGTTCTAAACATCAAATTAAATTCACGCGCTTCAGTCAAATCGCATTCTTTATCTTCGCCCGGATGCACCGACGGATGGTTCAGACATTGGACATCATCCAATTTGTCGAGGCGAAATCTTCCTTTGCACGTTCGGCAGTCAACCAACGGATCGCTGAAAGTTGTTTCGTGTCCGCTGTATTTCCAAACAAGACGATTTTGAATAATCGAAGAATCGAGTCCTTCGATGTCGTCGCGTTCGTGAACAAGCCAACGCCACCAACTGTTTTTAATGTTATTCGCCAATTCCACGCCGAGCGAGCCGTAATCCCAACTGCTGCCCAAGCCGCCGTAAATGTCGGAGGCGGGAAAAACAAAACCTCTGCGTTTTGATAAAGATACAATTGTTTCAATATTTGGTGCTGTCATAAGAATAGTTCAAAGTTTTAAGTTCAAAACGTGCATTTTACAACGTATGACGGACAAAGGACAAAGGAGTAAACAAAAAAGGACGACCGAAGTCGTCCTAAAAGATTAAATTTGGAAATTTGTTATTGAGGCACAGGCGGTTGTGCGCCCGGTGGAATAATCCAGAGTTCACACATCGTTTTGGCGCGAGTTCCCCAATTTGTGATAACAATGCGGCGGGGGTCAACTTCGCGTGTTTTGACCAAATAATTGAGCGTTCGTTTGCTAAGTTTGTCAACATTGCGGCTCTTCATACTCAACTTATCGGTTCCCTGATACTTAATGATGTAACCTTGCGAATCAGATTAACTTTGTAGTGCGATGGCGAATGCGTCAAGTCGCGCCTTGTCGTCGTCAAACGCCAGCGATTCAAACTCATCGAACTTGGACGGACTTGGCGGCGGTCTTTTTTCAACAATCGTCGGCACGGAAATGCGCTGTCGGCAAGTCGCGTCGTAAACGCCGTCGCGCCGCCATTCCGATACTGGCAAGTCCGGTACCGAAAAGCAGCAGCGTCATTGGTTCAGGCACGGCTTCCGGCGGTGTCGGTGTCATCATTGGTGTCATCGTCGGCGTTGGTGTCATTGTTGTCGGAAAATTCGGTGTCGGCGTTGGTGTATCGTCGTCGTGGTGCGGTATCAAAAAAAGAAGCGGGACAGCCGCAAATCCCAATAACGCCCAGTAAGGAAATTTACCCGTGGCAATCTGCGGCTGATCACAATCGCAAACATCATCTTCAACGATTTCAGAGGTTGTTTCCACAATTACGCGATCATCCTGCGGCGAAGCAGTCTTTTCATTTTTATCATCATTATTCTTTTTAGCGTCTTTTTCATCATCGCTATCATCATCCGAAACGAGTTCGCCGCCGGCAAGCCGCAACTGCGAAAAACTGCCGGTGTTTGCCTTACCCGGTTTGGCATTGATGATCTGCACAACCTGATTAAATTTAACGGGCGCGGCAAATGCCGTTGTTACCGTCATTAAAACAGAGAATATTGTAATGACCGAAAGAACAAATCTGATTTGTAAATTTTTCATTTCCTATGTACCTACGCTGAACTTCTTCCGTATCTTAATTAACACGGCAATAAATATTTTCTGACTTTTCAGAAGCATATTTGACGAAATTTATCGGCAACTATACCAAATAATTTTTTAAATTCCACTAATTTTTTTTGATATTTTTATAACTTTTCGGCAAATAATATCAGCAGTTCAACTGGAAAAAAGACTCAATCAGTAAACTCTTCCATAATTTTGATTATTCTTTAAAAGTAAAAAAGAGATGAAGGAAAAATATAAACTTCTTCTTTCATCTCTTTTATTCTAAACTTTCAAATTTTACTGCTCTTCGGCTTTGGATTTTTCTTCGTTTAAAACCGATTTGCGCGAAAGTTTGATTTTGTTGCCTTCTTTGCCGATGCACTTGACGAGAACCTGTTGTCCTTCTTTGAGTTCGTCGCGCACGTCGCGGATTCTTCTGTCCGAAATCTCCGAAATATGCAAAAGTCCATCAACGCCGGGAAATATTTCGACAAATGCGCCGAAGTCAACGATGCGGTTGACCGTTCCCATATATGTTTCACCGATTTCAGCTTCGGCTGTCAGCGCGCGAATGCGTTCGACCACCGCCTGCGCCGCTTCGCCGTCGGCGGTTGCAATGAGAACCGTTCCGTCGTCGGCAATGTCAATTTTCGCGCCCGTTTCTTCGGTGATCGAGCGGATAATTTTGCCGCCCGGTCCGATGACATCGCGGATTTTATCGGGATGAATTTGGATGGTGATAATGCGCGGCGCAAATTCCGAAAGTTCTTCGCGCGGCTCGTCAATTGCCTGTTTCATAATTTCCAAAATATGAAGCCGACCTTTTCTGGCTTGTTCCAACGCTTCCTGCAAAATCATCGCGTTAATTCCGGCGACTTTGATGTCCATTTGCAGAGCCGTAATTCCTTCGTTTGTGCCGGTAACTTTGAAATCCATATCGCCGTAATGATCTTCCGCGCCCGCAATATCGGACAAAATCGCGTAACGATTGCCTTCCATTACCAAACCCATCGCCACGCCGGCGACGGCGCGTTTGATCGGAACGCCCGCGTCCATCATCGAAAGACAGCCGCCGCAAACCGAAGCCATTGACGACGAACCGTTTGATTCGGTGATGTCGGAAACGATGCGGATTGTGTACGGAAATTCACTTTCATCCGGCAAAATAGCTTCGAGCGCACGACGTGCCAGATTTCCGTGTCCGATTTCGCGCCGACTCGTGCCGCCGAAACGTCCGGTTTCGCCGACTGAATACGACGGAAAATTGTAATGAAGTAAAAACTTTCTTTTGAGTTCGCCTTTTTCCAGATCGTCCATATATTGTTCGTCCATCTTTGTTCCCAAAGTTGATGTAACAATCGCCTGCGTTTCACCGCGCGTGAAAAGTGCCGAACCGTGCGTACGCGGCAGCCAGCCGACTTCGCACGAAATCGGACGAATTTCCGAGAATTTGCGCCCGTCGGGACGACGGCGGTTGCCGAGCATATCTTCGCGGAAGATTTTTTCTTTCAAGTTCCCGTAAACTTTTCCAGCCATTTGGCGTTTTTCCGGCTCATCTTCGGGATAACTTTCGACGACTTCTTTTTTCAGAGCGTCAACCGCCGCGTAACTCGTCAATTTGTCTTTGCCCGTCGTGTCCATCGCTTCGCGCAATTTGTCCGAGTATTTCTTTTCTATTTCTTTATTGAGATTTTCATCGGTTTGCGCCGGTTCGAATGTACGCTTTTTAATGTCTAAGGCTTTGAGTAATTCCTTCTGCCACAAACACAATCGCTTAATTTCCTTGTGCGCGAGCATCATCGCTTCGAGCATAATCTGTTCGGTAACTTCATTGGCTTCGGCTTCGACCATCACAATCGCTTCTTCCGTTCCCGCGACAATCAGATTCAAAAGCGATTCGCGCCGTTCGTCGTAAGTCGGATTTATAATATATTTTCCGTCAATCAAACCGACGCGCACACCAGCAATCGGCGTATCAAACACAATATCCGACAAATAAAGAGCGCACGACGCGCCCGTAATTGCGATAACATCGGGGTCATTGTCCGAATCAGCGGACAAAACATTGCCGATAATCTGCGTTTCAAAACGATAACCGTCCGGGAAAAGCGGTCGAATCGGACGGTCAATCAAACGACAGGTTAAAACTTCTTTTTCGTTCGGACGACCTTCGCGGCGAAAATAATTCCCCGGAATGCGTCCGGCTGAATAGCTCGATTCACGATATTCGACGGTCAGCGGGAAAAAATCCAATCCTTCTTTTGCTGTCGTCGCGCTAACTGCGGCGACCAAAATCATCGTGTCGCCGTATTTGATCACGACCGCGCCATCCGCTTGTTTGGCAACCTTTCCGGTTTCGACGGATAACTCTTTATCGCCCAATTTTATTGATTCTTTCAAATATTTTCTCTTTGACATTTTTATTCCTCGTCAATCGTCAATCGTCAATCGTCAATCGTTTAGATGGGTAATACATTTCTATTTACGATTTACGATTAACTATTGACGATTTTAAAACAAAAAGCGACAGTTGCTATGCCGTGAAGCCCTGTCGCCTTTTGATATTTAATTATTTTACCGATTCTCAGTTGTCAGTGGTTTTACGCTGTCACGTTCAGCAACCTCAGCAAACTCCTCGCAAGAACCTTTTGTTTATGACCCGAAGCAGTCTTGAATAATTGATAATTGATAGTTAATAATAAAGTTATATTCAGAAAATTATCAATTATCCACTATTCTTATCTTCTTAATCCTAACTTCCCGATAATCGTATGATATTCGTTGATGTCCTGACGTTTGAGATAATCGAGCAATTTTCTGCGCTGTGAAACTAAAATCAACAAGCCGCGACGCGAATTATTGTCTTTTTTATGCACTTTGAAATGCTCAGTTAAATCATTGATACGCTGTGTCAAAAGCGCGATTTGCACCTGTGACGAACCCGTATCGTTAGCGTGTGTTTTGTATTCGCCGACGATATTTTCTTTTACTTCTTTAGTTGTTGCCATAACTTATTAAATTTAGCTTCTCCTGTTGCTCGCAGAAATTTCGCTTTTGTAAACGAACACCACGAAAAATTTGTTTATTTATAATGCTGTAATAAATCAACTTTCTCTGATTTAGACTCATTCATCACATTCTAATTTATCACTAAAAGCCGATCAAAGCGACTGAGCCGACAATTTAGTTCAATTATTTTTTCGCCAAAAAATCTTCCATAAACTTAGTTGAAAAATCTCCTTTTTGAAATTTTTCATCGTTCATAATTTTAAGATGCAGCGGAATCGTCGTTTTTATTCCTTCGACGACCATCATTTCGAGCGCACGCTTCATTCGTCCGATGGCTAATCTTCTGGTTCGCGCGTGAACGATTAATTTTGCAATCATCGAATCGTAGTAAGGCGGCACAACATAACCCGGATAAACCGCCGTGTCAACTCTTACGCCCGGACCGCCCGGAATGTTGAAAGCCGTGATTTTCCCCGGCGACGGCGTAAATTTTTCAGGGTCTTCGGCATTAATGCGGCATTCGATGGAATGACCGACAATCATCACATCTTCCTGCACATAACCGAGTTTGTCGCCTTCGGCAATGCGAATTTGATTTCGCACGATATCGGCGAGCGTCACCATTTCAGTTACCGGATGTTCGACCTGAATGCGCGTGTTCATTTCCATAAAATAGAAAGAACCGTCTTCATCAAGCAAAAACTCGAAAGTTCCCGCGCCCCAATAACCGATTTCCTGACACGCTTTGACCGCAATCGCGCCCATTTTCTCGCGCTGTTCGACTGTTATAACCGGCGAAGGAGCTTCTTCGAGCAGTTTTTGATGCCGCCTTTGAATCGTGCATTCGCGTTCGCCCAAATGAATGACGTTGCTGTGTTCATCGGCTAAAATCTGGATTTCGATGTGGCGCGGACGTTCGATGTATTTTTCAATATAAACGCTGCCGTTTTTGAACGCCGCGAGTGCTTCGGTTTGCGCTGTTTCGAGATTGACGGCGAGTTCTTCTTCTTTGCGAACAATTCGCATTCCGCGTCCGCCGCCGCCTGCCGCCGCTTTGATAATCACCGGAAAACCAATCTCTTTTGCAAGTTTTATCCCTTCTTCCGCGCTTTCAATCGGTTCAGGACTTCCCGGCAAAATCGGTACGCCTGCCGCCTTCATTGTTCGCCGCGCTTCTACTTTATCGCCCATCATCGCAATAACGCTGGCTTTCGGACCGATAAATTTTATGTTGCAGTCTTCGCAAACCTTGGCAAAAGTTTCCGATTCGGCTAAAAATCCGTAACCCGGATGAATCGCGTCAACATTTGTAATCTCAGCCGCACTGATGATAGCCGGAATGTTCAAATAACTTTGCGAAGAGGGCGCAGGACCGATACAGACAGCTTCATCGGCGTATCGAACGTGCAGTGCGTCTTTGTCCGCTTCGGAATGAACCGCAACTGTGCGAATGTCCATTTCCTTGCAAGTCCAAATAATTCGACAGGCAATTTCGCCTCGATTGGCAATTAAAATTTTGCGAAATTTTCGCATCTTATAATTTTTAGCCACGAATTATACTGAGCAACACGAATAATAATAACAAGTCTAATTCGTGTTTTCTGTGCAAATCGTGGCTAATTTCCTATTTCCTAATTCCGAAAAGCGGCTGTCCGTACTCAACAGGCTGTCCGTTTTCAACGTAAACTTTAACGACTTCACCTGAAACTTCCGCCTGAATTTCGTTCATTAACTTCATTGCCTCGACAATACAGACAATTGTATCAGCCGAAACAGTCGAACCTTCTTTAACATAAGTGTCTTTATCCGGTGACGGAGAACTATAAAAAGTTCCGACAATCGGTGAAGTTATTTTATGCAGGTTTTCGTCGGCTGATCGCTCCGTCTGAGCAGATTCATTTTTACCTTCGGAAGTTTGCTGAACGCCGGTCGAAGAAATCGGAGATGAAGCTGGTGTAGGAACGTATTGCGGCGCGTGAACTATTTGCGGCGCGGGATTTTTGCTCAAACGAACTCGAATGTTCGCATTTTCAAATTCAAAATCCGTAAATCCGTGTTCATCAACAAGATTTGCCAGTTCGTGAAGTTCATCCATATTCAGCGAAGGTTCTGATGTTTGACTCGCTTTTTTTGAAGCGGACATACCGCCGCTGCCGCGAGTTTTCTCAGTCATTTTCTCTTGCGCTTTTGCCGAACTTTCCGCCATACAAACTCCTTTTCGCTTAACCCTTTGCAGCTAATTCCCGAACACTGTCAACCAATTCAATTACCGCCATTTCAGCATTATCGCCGCTTCTGCGACCGAGCCGCATGATTCGCGTGTAACCGCCATTGCGATCTTTATAACGCGCGCCGAGTTCGCCGAAAAGTCGCTGGACGGCTTTAACGCCGGCAGTTCTTTCGATCTTGTCTTTCGGTTCGCCTTTTTTGCCGCGAAAACGACTTTGCTCGGTTTTGAATTTATGGTTTCCGGCGTGGAAAAATCCGGCAGCCTGACGGCGCAAATGAACTTTCTGAACATTTACATCATCGCCGGTCAAATTTTCGGCTTTACGCGCCAAAGTAATGGCTTTTTCAACAAAAGGTCGAAGTTCCTTCGCTTTCGGAACGGTTGTAACAATATATTCGTTATCTGCGTTTATTAAAGAAGTCGCCATATTTCGCAACATCGAAATTCGATGCTCCGTCGTTCTTCCCAATTTACGATGTGCTTTTAAGTGTCGCATATTTTTTTAAGTCCAATGTCCAATGTCCAATGTCTAAAGTCGGAAGTTCACAAACTTTGGACTTTGGACTTTGGACTCTTTATTATCCCAAACTACGTCCGCCCGAACCGGGAATCGGATTGCCCTGTTCGTCAAAATCCATACCGAAATCCAGTCCCATTCCGTGCAGAAGGTCTTTAATTTCCGTCAAAGATTTTTTGCCGAAATTTTTTGTGTGAAGCATATCGTCTTCACTTCGTCGAATTAAATCACGAATCGTGCGAATATCGGCGTTTTTCAAACAATTATATGAACGCACGGAAAGTTCCAATTCATCAACCGAACGATCAAGCAAATCATTACGAAGAAGCGGCGGACGCGCGATGTCTTCAAATTTGAAATCTTCTTCTTCTTCTTCAAAATTGATAAAAATCGCCATGTGATCTTTGACGAGTTTTGCCGCCAAACCGATTGAATCATCAGGTTTTACAGAACCGTCAGTCCAAACTTCAATCGTCAGTTTATCAAATTCAGTATTGGAACCCTGTCGCGTTTTTTCCACGCTGTAATTTACTTTTTTGATCGGCGTGTGAACCGAATCAATAGGAATATAACCGACCGAAAGGTCTTCGTCGTTATTGTACTCGGCGGAAACGTAACCGCGACCGCTTTTCAAACGCATTTCGATGCTTATATCGCCGTTCGCGCTGATAGTTGCGATATGAATAGTGTCATCGAGAATTTCGACATCGCCGTCAGCTTCAATATCTGCGCTGGTTACTTCTCCCGCGCCGCTTTTGCTGATCGTCAAAGTCTTTGAATCGCTACCGTGCAGTTTGAAAGGAACTTGCTTCAAATTTAATATTACATCCGTCGCATCTTCAACTACGCCTTTGATTGAAGAAAATTCGTGTTCAACGCCTTCAATTTTAACTGCTGTAATCGCCGCGCCTTCGATTGAAGATAACAGAGCGCGTCTGAGTGAGTTGCCGATTGTCGTGCCGAAACCACGTTCAAACGGCTGCGCGAAAAATTTACCGTAGCGTTCGGTCAAAGTTTCGGATTCGACATTCAAACGACTTGGTATTTGGAAACCGTTCCATTGATTGTTTTGTGTCATAGCTGTTTTTTATAAAGTTTTTTTAAAACAAATAACAACCGCCGAGCAAAAAATGCTTTACGATAAAACATTTTTTGCTCACGGAACTAATTACTACTTGCTGTAAAGTTCGACGATTAACTGTTCGTTGATGTTTGCGTCAATATCTTCACGCTGCGGCAACGCCGAAATTGAAACGCTCATTTCTTCAGCACCTAATGAAATCCAACTCGGACGACCGCGACCGGAGGCAGTTTGCCACGCGCCTTCGACGTGTACATTATTTTCGCTCTTATCTTTGACGCTTATTTCGTCGCCAACTTTGATTTGAAAAGAAGGAATGTCAACTTTGTGTCCGTTGACTTCGATGTGTCCATGATTAACAAGCTGGCGTGCCTGTCGGCGGGAAGTTGAAAACCCTGCGCGATAAACGGCATTATCCAGACGGCGTTCGAGCATAAACAGCAGGATTTCGCCCGTTACGCCTTTTTGCCGCAGAGCTTTGTCGAAATAATTGCGGAATTGTTTTTCAAGCACAAAGTAAATGCGCTTGACTTTTTGCTTTTCACGAAGCTGCTGACCGTAACCGGATAATTGCTTGCGTCTTGCCGCCCCGTGCTGTCCCGGCGGATTTACTCCGCGTTTCTCAATCGCACACGATGGTTTGAAGCAGCGATCACCTTTTAGAAATAATTTTCCACCTTCGCGGCGGCACAGACGGCACACCGCATCTCTATATCTAGCCATATAATTTTTTGTTGCTTCCTGCCAAATTAAAACTTGACGGAAAAGTTTACGGGCAATTTTTATTGCCCTTCATCCTTTCGATAGTAAATTTCAAAATTTCCGATTCTCAAACAATGTCGAAAATCCATCAAACTCTTCTTTTCTTCGGCGGACGACATCCGTTGTGCGGAATCGGTGTCGTGTCACGAATTGACGTAACACGAATTCCCGCATTATTAATCGCCCGAATCGCTGATTCACGACCGCCGCCAGGACCTTTGACGCGAACTTCCGCTTCGCGCATTCCGACTTCCGACGCTTTACGGGCGGCTTCCGAAGCCGCTTGCTGCGCCGCAAAAGGCGTTCCTTTGCGCGAACCTCTGAAACCACGCGCTCCAGACGATGATTGCGCGACAAGGTTTCCCTCCGTATCGGTAATTGAAATCAGCGTATTGTTAAACGATGCCGCAATAAAAACGATTCCGACGGGAATGTTTTTCTTCTCTTTCTTGCGAAAAGTCTTTTTCTTTGTTGTTGCTTTTGCCATAATTCAGTTATCAGTTATCAGTTATCAGTTATCAGTAAAAAGCGTTGACTGATAACTGTTGACTGTAATTATTTCTTGCCCGGTGCTTTTTTCTTCGCAACGGCGGCTTTGCGCGGACCTTTTCTGGTTCGAGCGTTTGTGCTGGTGCGCTGTCCGCGAACCGGCAGACCGCGCCGGTGGCGAAGTCCGCGATAGCAGCCGATGTCCATTAAACGCTTGACATCCATCTGCACACGCTTTCGCAAATCGCCTTCGATATTTCCCTGCGAATCGAGCAATGCGCGAATTTTGGTCAATTCATCTTCACTCAAATCTTTAATTTTTGAATTAATATCTATGTCGGCTTCGTTTAAAATCGCAGTCGCCCGCGGTTTGCCGATTCCATAGATATAAGTTAACCCGATTTGCGCCCTTTTATTCGGCGGTAAATCAACTCCTGCTACACGAGCCATAAGTTTCTCCAATTAAAAATTAAAAATGTAAAATTCAAAATCTTAAAACTTTGATTTTGAATTTTTGATTTTTAATTTTCAACTTTTAATTTTTAAATCTTACCCTTGTCGTTGTTTGTGTTTCGGATTCTCACAAATCACTCGAACAACACCTTTTCTGTGGATAACTTTACATTTATCACACATCTTCTTTACTGATGGACGAACTTTCATAATTTTTTACCTCGCCTTTTATTTGTAGCGATAAGTAATTCTTCCGCGACTTAAATCGTAGGGCGAAAGCTCAACTAAAACTCGATCACCGGGCAAAATACGAATAAAATTTTTCCGCATTTTGCCGGAGATATGCGCCAGAACCTGATGCTGGTTGTTTTCCAGTTCAACTTTAAACATCGCGTTCGGTAAAGTTTCAAGCACGGTCGCCGTTACTTCTATCGCTTCTTCTTTTGACATATTTACAGAGTCAAGCTTTAACGAGTTGACAAACTATCAATGTTACTTCTTTATTTAAAACTTTTCAAGTTATGCCGACACAGTTTCCGATTTTGTTTGTTTTAATTGTGCTTTCTGCTCTTTCGTTAATGTCAAAATCTCCGGTCCGTCTTCAGTTACCGCAACGGTGTGTTCGGCGTGTGCGCTCGGCTTGCCGTCCAGAGTTACAACCGTCCATTTGTCAGCGAGAGTTTTTGTTTCGTACGTTCCGAGATTTAACATCGGCTCAAGCGCGAAAGTATAACCGGCGCGAATTTTTTCTTTTGTTCCGGCTCTGCCGTAATTGGCGATCTGCGGTGCTTCGTGCATCGCGCGCCCAATTCCGTGTCCGGTATAATCGCGCACGATTCCGTAATTATATTTTTCCGCGTGCGCCTGAATCGCAGCACCGATGTCGCCGATTCTGTTATTCGGACGACATTGCTTGATTCCGAGTTCCAGACACTCTTCCGTTACGCGAATCAATTGTTTCAAATCGTCGCTGATTTCTCCGACGGGAATTGTCGCCGCCGTATCACCGACAAAACCATTATAAGACATTGCCATATCAAGCGATAAGATGTCGCCTTCTTTCAGCGGAGTATCAGTTGAAAACCCGTGAACGACCGCTTCGTTGACCGACGCGCAGATCGCAAAGGGAAAACCGTGATAACCGATAAAAGAAGGAATCGCGCCAAATCCGCGCATCATTTTCTCTGCGATATTATTTAATTCAAGCGTCGTTATTCCCGGCTCGACCATTTTACGCAAAGTTTCACGAACTTCGGCAATCAATTCCCCGACTTCGCGCATCCGGTCTAAATCCTTTTTCGACTTGGCGATAATCATTCTTTTTCCCAATAAAATCTGGCTGTATTTATTTACAATTTCGCCGATTTTTTGAATCACTCAACATCTATCCTTGATTTTTGTAATTAGAACTTACGCAGTTGGCAGAAGCAGATAACGAGGATTCGACAAATATGCTCTGACGGCATCTCGAATGATACTTGTTTTCGCTTCGATCCAACTGATTCTTTCTCGATAACAATGACTTTCAAGTCTGACAAATGCT
>JBBSIE010000033.1:0-36729 GCA_038232235.1 Pyrinomonadales bacterium
ACGCCCAATTCTCGTGAAATGCTTGCCACCGATTGACCGTCTAAAATCTTCCTAACGGCATTTTGTTTGAACTCATCATCATATTTTCGCATCATCTCATTTTACAGAGAGTTTCGTGTCCTGTTAATTAAACCACCTCAATTCGCGTTGCTGCATTTGAAGATAACTTGAAACATTATTCGGAGATTTTTACCAACGGGAACAAGGATTACGCGATTCAGCGCGACGCGCAGAGCGATCCGGTAAAACTTCGCCAAATGAATGCGTTTTTCTTCTGGACGGCGTGGGCTTCGGCGGCAAATCGTCCTGATAACACTATTTCCTATACGAGCAATTTTCCGCACGAGCCGCTTGTGGGCAATGTTCCGACCGACAGCGCGGTCGTCTGGACGGGCGCGTCGGTAATTCTTCTGCTCGCCTCAATCGGCTGGATGGTGTGGTTTTACGCCGGCAAAAAAATGGAATATACAGACGAAGACGTGCCATACCAAGACCCGCTCGTCGGACTTGAACCCACGCCGTCGCAAAAAGCGACCGTTAAGTATTTCGTCGTTGTTTCGCTTTTGTTTTTAATTCAAATAATAATGGGAATTATCACGGCGCATTACGGCGTGGAAGGCGGCGGTTTTTACGGCTTTCCGTTGCAGGATTATCTGCCATATGTCATTTCGCGCAGTTGGCACACGCAGCTCGGGATTTTCTGGATTGCGACGGCGTGGCTCGCCGCCGGACTTTTTATTGCGCCGTATGTTTGCGGTTACGAGCCTAAATATCAGCGGGCAGGCGTGAATGTTTTGTTTTTCGCGCTGCTCATCGTCGTTTTGGGGACGATGGCGGGACAATGGTTGTCGGTGATGCACTATCTGCCGGGCGATTTGTGGTTCTGGTTCGGTCATCAAGGTTACGAATATGTTGATCTCGGACGAGTCTGGCAAGCCGCGCTGTTTGTCGGTTTGGTTTTGTGGTTTTTCCTGATTGCGCGAACTGCGATTCCGGCATTGCGGCAAAAAGGAGCGCCGAAATCTCTGACGATGCTTTATTTATTAACGACGGCGGGCATCGCGTTTTTCTACGCGCCCGGACTTTTCTGGGGAATGCGCTCGCATCTGACGACGGTCGAATACTGGCGTTGGTGGGTTGTTCACTTGTGGGTTGAAGGCTATTTTGAAGTTTTCGCCACGACCGTGATCGCGTTTCTTTTTTCAAAACTCGGCGTGATTCGCCCCGAACGAGCGGCACTCGCGGCATTACTTGCAGGCGCGATTTATCTTTCGGGCGGAATCGTCGGAACACTTCATCATCTTTATTTCGCCGGAACACCGACGATTGCACTTGCTTTCGGTTCGGTTTTCTCGGCACTTGAAATCGTTCCGCTGTTATTGGTCGGCTACGAAGCGACGGAAAATCTGCGCCACGCAAAGGCGCGTCCGTGGCTGGCAAAATATAAATGGGTCGTTTATTTCTTCGTCGCCGTCGCTTTTTGGAATTTACTCGGCGCGGGCGTTTTCGGATTTATGGTTAATCCGCCGATTGCGCTCTATTATATGCAGGGTTTGAACACGACGGCGGTTCACGCGCACGGCGCACTCTACGGCGTGTATGGAACGCTCGGCTTGGGTTTGATGTTATTTTGTCTTCGTGCAATGCGTCCCGAAACGAAATGGAAGGAAAAAACGATTTGGTTTGCATTTTGGGCGATCAATATCGGAATGCTTATGGAAATTTTATTGAGTCTGTTGCCCGTCGGTTTGATACAAACGTATCAATCGGTTTCAGTCGGTTATTGGTCGGCGCGTTCGTCTGAATTCATGCAGACCGATATTATGCAAACTCTGCGCTGGCTGAGAATGGTCGGCGACACGATTTTCGCCGTCGGCGCGATAGTTTTTGTTTATTTCGCGCTGGATTTGATATTCCTGCAAAAAAATCCCGAAGGCGAAACTATTGCCGAACTAGAAACTGAAGCGGCGTAAATTATTCAGCCACGAACAAACACGAAATATCACAAAAAAGATTTCAAAAATTTCGTGTTATTTTCGTGTTTGTTCGTGGCTTATATTCTTAATGTTTATAATAGAAAAATGATTATTCGTGTTCTGCAAATGGCGATTCCGTTCATCTGGTTCGGAATGGTCGGCGCAATTTCATTTTTAGAAGCACCGCTCAAATTTCGCGCTCCGAATATCACGCTCGCGCTCGGTTTGGGCATCGGAAAAATCGTTTTTCAAATGCTTAACCGCATTGAGATTGTCTTTGCTTTGCTGATGCTCATTTCGTTATTTTTCGTGCGTCCGGCGACGAAGTTTGCTTTGTATATTTTCGGCGCGATTTTCGTTTTACTCATCTTGCAAACCGGTTGGCTTCTGCCGCTTTTGGATGCCCGCGCCGAACAGATAATCGCCGGAATGACCGCGCTGCCTTCGTATAATCATTTGATTTATATTACTTTTGAGATTTTGAAATTTATCTTACTTTTTATTTTGGGCGCGAGTTTATTGAAGGACAATTTGAGGTTAAGCCGATGAAAGATATTGAAAACAGAGCCGATATTGACGATTTGTTGAATCGCTTTTACGCCAGAGCGATAACCGACGACGAAATCGGCTACATTTTTACCGACGTGGCGAAACTCGATTTAAAACATCATCTGCCGATCATCGGAGATTTTTGGGAAACGATGCTTTTCGGCACTGGCGACTATCAAAAACACGGTCGTAATCCGATGCAGGTTCACGGCGAATTAAACCGAAAATCGCGGCTCACCTTTGAACATTTTGATCGCTGGTTGGAGATTTTTTGCGAAACAATTGACGAAACTTTCGCAGGCGAAACAACCGATTATCTGAAAATGCGTGCAAACGCCATTGCTAATCGAATGCTCGAATATGTCAGCCGTCAGCCGGTCGGACTTTTTTAATTTTTCAGTTCGCTAAAAATTCGCGCAAAGGTTGAATATCATCAATAATAATTTTGCCGCGCTCGATTCGGATGAGATTTTTTCCGGCTAATTTTCGGACGGCGCGAATCGTCGTTTCGGTCGTCAGACCCGCCATTTCCGCGATGTCCTGGCGGCGCACGGTGATTATTATCGGTTCAATTTGAGAACTTTCGTTTTTTGATAATCGGACAATTACATTTCCAGCGCGATGCTCCGGCGAAGCGGTCGCCAAATTTTGAATCGCTCCGGTTTTTTCCCTAAGCATCTCGCACATCCAACCGATGACGGCAAACGAAAACTCGCTCGATTCTTCTAAAAGCCGCAAAAAATCCTTGCGGTAAAGAAGAAGTATTTTCGATTTTTCCATCGCAAGGGCAGTTGCCGGATAAGGTTCGCCGTCAAAGACGGGCGGCACGGCGAACATTTCGCCGCGAGCGAAAATACCGATTATCACTTCTTTTCCGGCTTCGAGAAAATGAATCATCTTTACTTTGCCGGATAAAATTACCGGCAAAAAATCAGCTTGCTCGCCCTCGGCGAAAATTTCCGCACCCGCTTTGAAAGTTTTGGCTCGTCCCGCTTTCTTTAGAGATTCGAGCAAATCACCGCTGACAGTTTCAAGCACAGGTTTCATATTTTAATTATCTGCAATAATTTCAAAAGCGCAACGCGGAACGTCGCCGCGCTTGCAATGCTCGCGCACTTCGAGACCCGTGATTTCCGACAAAAGCGTTTCGGCGCCGGCAAACTTCCGGGTGTTCCACCATCGAATCGGAGAAAGGACAGCCGCTGCCGCTTTGAAGCAGCAATTTATCATCAACTTTCTCGGAAATCGCCACGCCGCCCAATTTTTCCATCACAGCGACGGCTCTTTCAGTCCGGCTCTCGATGTTTTCGTCAATCGCTTTCGGAGTTCGGTCTGCCGCCAGCCCGCGCGCCACTTCTCTTAAAACTTCCTGCATTTCAGCGGGCGCGAGCTGCTGCTATTTCTAAACCGTCAGTAAGTGATTGAAAAGAGCGTGATAGGCTTTCGGAAAAAGATGTCTGGCTTCATCGGTCAGTTGATAGGCGAAATGCGGTTTTCGCGCACTGGGAAAAGGCTGGCATACGACCAGCCGACTGACCGCGCATATTGTGTGGGTAACAAAGTATCGTTACCACGTTTTGCAAGGCGACATCAAACTCAGATGTCGGGACTTGCTGGTTCAAATTTGTGATGCCGAAGATGTGCGAATTCTCAAGGGCGTAGTATCAAAAGACCACGTTATATGCACATCGAGTATCCGCCGAAGATGGCACCGGCGAATTTACTCAAGCGACTCAAAGGTCGCTCGTCGCGTTTCATCGAACAAGAGTTTCCGCATTTGCGGAAAAGATATTGGGGGCGGCACTTTTGGGCGACGGGCTACGGAGCGTGGTCAACCGGCAATATCACGGAAAAAGCCGTCCAAGAACACTTGGAGCATCATCGGCGCAAATCAAACAAGGAAAACGACGAATTCATCCTTGAGTAGGACTTTCAGTCCATTTTCAAACCTCTGCACTTATAGTGCAGAGTGGTTTAGTTTTTCAGATCATAACACAACTTTTCGGTACAAAAGCCAATAAATTCCTTTAAAAAATAACTTTTAAAAGCCGAAGCTCAAACCGATTCTCCCGTTGCGTCCGACGGTTCTGAAACCATTTTCGTAATAATCGTAATTAAATAAATTCTCAATCGTGCCGTAAATCCGCAAATTTAATTTTTCATTTCTGAGCGGAAACGTATAACCGGCGGTTAAATCCGCGCGGCGATTGCCGTTAAAGCGATAAACATAAGTTGAAAAAGAAGTATTGCTGAAAATCGGCGCGAGATAATCGCCCGTCGCCAGAAAATCAAAATTCACCCATGCGCGTCTATAACGCTGCGTCGCCACTAGCGTAAATTGATTTTTCGGAATACCGAGCGTCGAAATATTCCGATTTCCCGGAACTTGCGGTTTGCGCTGATCGCTATTTATAAAAGTATAGGAAACGAAAATGTCGGTCGAACTCGTCGCTTTAACTTGTCCGCTAAATTCCGCGCCGCGGGCGATGCCGCCTTTTGTGTTCAGAAAACCGCCGCCGGATGCAAGATTGTCGCGTCCGAACGGATCGGACTGCGGCAGACTTCCGAAACCGATGGTGTCAATCAACTTCGTGTAAAAATACGTGGCAGAAAGTTTTGCGCGATTTTTGAATATATTTTGCTCAATTCCCGCATCGTAAGCGAGTGTTTTTTCGGGTTTTAAATCAGGCGCACCGAGTGCGACAAATTGATTCGGCATTAAATATGTAGCGTAAAAAGTGCCGAACCTTTCGTAAAGCGACGGAACGCGATAGCCGTTGCCGACGTGGGCGCGGATTTTTGTTCCGGTCTTGAAAAAATAAGAAACCGCGCCGTCAAAAGTGTAAGCCGTCGGCGGATTTTCAAGCGTCAAATTTGTATAAGGCGCGTTATTCACACTGAATTTCGGCGTTTTTAAATTAAAAAACTGTGCGCGAACGCCGCCCGCGATTTGCAGTTTGTTGTTCAATAATTTCAGTAAATCCTGCGCGTAAAAAGTATTGCTCGACTGAAAAGCACGGGTGAAAAAATCGCCTGCGCCGGACGGCGTAAAACCGTCGTTGCCGTATTTTTCGTGTTCAAATTCGTAACCGGCGGTGATTTCGTTAAAACGGTTCGGTGTCCAGTTAAAATGTCCGTTGACCGTGTTTATCAACCCTTCAAAAAGGGAAGTCGAAGCACTTTGAAAGCCAACGCCCAAAACGCCGTTATCGTTTTTGCGCGACGTTTTCAAACCGGAATAATAACCTTGAAAAACTAATTTGTCGTTGAAAACCTGCGTCAAAACAAGCTGCCCGTCGAAGAATTTCGATTTCTGAAAATTGTCGGGATCGTTTTGGTCGAAAACAAAATTCACGCCTTGCCGCGCATCAATGATCGCCGCATTTGAACTCGGCGGAGTACCGAAAGTATCGGGACTCGAATTGAGCCGCACATACGCATCGGAAACGAAAAAACGCGCTGAAATATTCGTTTTTTGAAACGGATTATATTCTATGCGCGATTGAAAATTCGTATTGTGAGCGTCGTCTTCGCCGTCAATTCCTTTTGTATAAACCGTGCGCGAGATGCCGAGATTAAAACCGAATTTGCCGTCGTCCGTGCCGTCGGAAACATTGCCGCGAAAACGTCCCAAACCCAAACCGCCGACTGCGCCGCCGATTTGTCCGTGAAAACCTGATTGCGGTTTCGGCGTTTGAAAATCAATCACGCCGCCAATCGCGTTCGTGCCGTAGAGCGACGA
The DNA here is from genome assembly GCA_038232235.1 of Pyrinomonadales bacterium. GTDB lineage: Bacteria > Acidobacteriota > Blastocatellia > Pyrinomonadales > Pyrinomonadaceae. The sequence goes on from JBBSIE010000033.1 coordinate 6,268, forward strand.
ACCCGAACCGCGCAAAACTTCGATGCGCGAAACGCTGGTCAAAGTAAAATCCGACAAAAAAGGCGAAGCGTCGCCCGTAATCGCCGAAGCGTCACGGAAACGAATGCCGTCAATCAAAACCGCCGTGTCCTGATTTCGCAAACCGCGTGTTTTGATATTCGCCGTCCGTCCGAAACCGCCTAATTGTTGAACGCGAAAACCGGGAATCGTCCGCAAAGTTTCCACCAGAGCGAAATCGGCGCGGTCGCGCAGCTCTTGGGCGTTAATAATGTTGACGGTTTTGGAAACTTCGTCAATTGTTTGCGTCGTGTTCGCCGAAACCGTTACGAGTTCGTTGATATTTCTGCCGCGCAATACTTGTCCGTTGATAATTCTTATCGTTTCATTTACTTTAATGCTGTTTTTGTTTGTATATCTAAATATGTATGTTCCGTCGGGAATTCCTTCCAAAAAATATTCGCCGTTATTGTCTGTCGAGCCTTGACGAAAAATTTTCCCGTCTTTTTCCAGTTCAATAACTGCATTTTCAAGCGGCTGCCCGTTTGCTTCCTTCAGAACACCTTCAAGACTTGCGCCCGTTTGCGCCCAAATACCGATTGTCAAAAAACAAATCAAACTTAAAATTTTTATAATTCTCATATTTCTCCTTGTCCGCCCAGCGCGGAACGTGGTTTTTAATTCTCAACAAACGGACAAAGTTCCAGACTTTGAAAGGATAAAGGATGAGGGATAAAGGCTAAAATTAAAACTTTTGCCTTTATCCTTCGCCTTCAGCCTTTCGATTACTGTTGCGTGGGCAGTCGCGGATTTGCGCCGCGTTCCTTTGCGCCGTTTGTTTTCAACTTTTTGCCGCAAATTATACAAATAACACGAATTATTTTATGATTTTATTGGTGTTATTCGAGCAATTCGTAGCTAACTTCTTTTCAATAGAGTGTCGTTACTCTAACATTTGCGCTTGCCGGATTTTTGTCCAGTAAGACTTTTACGCCGAAGATTTCGTGTAAATTTTCTTCGGTAAAAACTTTTTCAGACGCACCTTTTGCCAAAATTTTTCCGTTTTTGAGTAGAAGAATTTCATCGGCAAATTCAGCCGCCAGATTCAAATCGTGCGTGATGACAATCGCTGCGCCGTTTCGGGTTTCGCATTTTTCTCTAATTAACCGAAACATCAACGCCTGATGCGCCAAATCGAGATTCGCCGTCGGTTCGTCGAGCAGCAAAATTTCGGCTTCGGTCGCTAAAGCTCTGGCTAAAACGACGCGCTGACGTTCGCCGCCGGAAAGATGATTCATTGTGCGATTTGCGTAAGTTTGCAAATCGCATTTTTCCAAAGAATCGAGCGCAATCTGTAAATCCTTTTCCGTTTCCCACCCAAAAGCCGTCCCGTGTGCAAATCTTCCCGACAAAACAAATTCCAAAACGGAAACGGGAAATTTTGTTTCGTTTTCCTGCGCGATAACGGCAATTTTCTGCGCGATTTCGCGGCGTGAAAAACTTTTTAATACTTTGTTATTCAATAAAATCTCGCCGTCCGCAATCGGCAAACTACCGTTCAAAGATTTCAAAAGCGTCGTTTTTCCCGCACCGTTCGCGCCGAGAAGGGCAATGATTTTTCCTGCTTCAAGCGAGAACGAGGTGTTCTGCACGACAGCGCAAACACCATAATTTATCGAAATATTTTGAACATCTAACATTTTTTTGAGCCACGAATTACACAAATAACACGAATGTTTTTTTATAAATTTTATTCGTGTTATTTGTGTAATTCGTGGCTAGTTTCTCCGCAACAAATAGATAAACATCGGCGCACCGATCAATGCCGTAATCGCGCCGACGGGCAATTCACGCGGCGCAATTGCGACACGCGCAACGGTGTCCGCCAGCACGACAAAAATCGCTCCCGCCAACGCCGAAAAGGGAATTACCAACCGATTATCGCTGCCGATTGCCAGCCGAACGAGATGCGGCACGATTAAACCGACGTAGCCGACCGAACCGCTCGCCGCAACCGCCGTTCCGACCAGCAAACTCGACGATGCAAAAACCGCCAACCGTGTTTTGTTGACTTCCACGCCAAAATCAAAAGCGTCGCGTTCGCCGATCATCATTAAATTTAACGCCCGCGCATTCTTGATTAAAATAATTGTGCCGATGATGACGGCGGCAAAACTTAAATAAAAACCGTTGATTGTTGACTGCGACAAATCGCCCAAAAGCCAAAATGTGAAACTGCGAAGTTTCGCCGCGTCCAATAGGGAAGTCAGCAAAACGATAATTGACGACAAAAAAGTCGTTACGATCACGCCGGATAAAACGAGCCGTTCGACATTCATTCCGGCGCGGCTTTTCGCCATTTGATAAACGACAAAAGTCGCCAGACTCGCGCCTGCAAAAGCGAAAACCGGACGCGCCAGTTCAAATTGTGCGAAAAACACAAAAGCCAGCATCGTGCCGAGTGCCGCGCCGTTTGAAACGCCCAAAAGATAAGGTTCGGCAAGCGGATTTCTAAGCAACGACTGCAAAGACGCGCCCGCCAACGCCAAACTCGCGCCGACGCTCGCGCCGAGCAGAATGCGCGGTAGGCGAATATCGAAAAGAATTGTTTTCTGCTGTTCGTTTAAGTCAAAGATCGAAAGATTCTCGCTGCCCAAAAGCGTGGCGAGAAAAATCGTCAGCCCAAGCACGAAAATTAAAGCGATTCCAAAGCGAAAACCTTGAACCTTGAACTTTGAATTTTGGACATTCATTGAAAACTTTCAGGATGCAGATCACGCGCGATTTGTTCGAGCGCGTCAACGATTCGCGGTCCTGGACGCGAAATAATGTCGGCATTTATTTTGAAAATTTTGTTGTTTTTCACCGCCGGAGAATTCTTGAAAACTTCATTCGGTTCTTTGTTGTCTTCGCTGTCCGATAAAATTATCGCTTCGGGATTTAACGCCAAAGCCGTTTCTTTGCTGAGTTTCGGGTATGCCGTCGCCACATTTTCCGTAACGGAAATGCCGCCCGCGCGGTATATCAAATCATTCAAAAAAGATTCCTTTCCGATAGTAAAAAGCGGTTCTTTCGAGATTTGCAAAAATACTTTTATATCTTCGGCGGTATCTGTTCGCGCTTCGACATCAGCGACGCGCTGCTTTAAATTGTCCACAACTTCACGCGCTTTTTCGGTTTTATTAAAAATTTCGCCGATTTGGTAAATAGTTTTGTAAATTCCGACCAAACTATTCGGATTCGTGATGAAAACGGCGATATTTTGTGATTCGAGTTGTTTTGTAAATGTTTCGATTTGCGAAGCGGTTGAAACTAAAACGACTTGCGGTTTTAGAGCAATGATATTTTCGATGTTTGGATTTAGTGTGTCGCCGACGGTTGGAATTTTTTGCGCTTCGAGAGGAAAGTTATCGTAACTCGTTCTGCCGACTAATTTATCTCCGGCTTCGACGGCAAAAATGATTTCCGTTAAATTCGGCGCAAGCGAAACGGCGCGTTCAATTGTGTCGGGAAGTTTGACTTTATGACCTAAATCATCGGTAATTTCGCGCGTCGGCAAAACAGTTTGCAATTTGATCGGTTCATTTCGACAATTTGTGAAAAGAAAAATAAACGCTAAAAAAAAGAGAATCTTTCCGCGAGAACTCAAAGATGGATAAAAAATTTGTTTTTGGGTGAAAATCTTCACGATAAAAGCCCTGTCGAAACTTGCCTCGAAACATAAACAGCAAGGACGACAGGACTTTTCACCAATCAAAAAGAGAAAAAGAATTTTCACCTGTTCAGCCAAACGTCTTGACGCGAGACGGTTTAGGCTAAAAAACTTCGGATAGGTTACCAGACTTCTTAAAGGCGAAAGGCAAAAGGCGAAAGGCGAAAGTTAAATCTTAACTTTATCCTTTATCCTTTATCCTTTCGCCTTTCGTTTACTGTGGCGCGACCGTGCGGGAATTTCACCCGCTTTCCCTTTTAACACCTTCAAAAGAAAGTGTATTCCGAAGAATTTTAGACTGAAAAAGAACAACTTATGCCAATGAATTGCATAAGCAAAGTCAATGGTAATGTTGAAGCTATCACGCCAAAAAAAAAATGTCAAAGAAGAATTATCAAGCGCGAAAAAAAGGTTTTCAAATCGGATAAGATTTATAAATGCTTCTAAAATTGAGATTTTAATTGATTCTTCATTAATTGCCATTAATCATCATTTGCTTGTGCTTGAAAAAAGTAATTGATTACGGCTATTCTGAAAGCGGAAAAATCTGAAAAACTTTTTAATTTATGGAACAATACGAAAATGTGGTTGCGATAATTTTGGGCGGCGGCGCGGGAACACGACTTTTTCCTTTGACGAAAGAACGGGCAAAACCCGCCGTTCCGCTTGGCGGGAAATATCGGCTGGTTGATGTACCGATTTCCAATTGCATTAACTCCAACATTACACAAATTTTTATTTTAACGCAGTTCAATTCCGCTTCGTTAAACCGTCATATCTCCAGAACTTACCGCTTTTCCAGTTTTTCAACCGGCTTTGTCGAAGTTCTCGCCGCCGAACAGCGGCACGATTCGCCGCAGTGGTTTCAGGGAACGGCGGACGCGGTGCGGCAGATGATTCCGCACATCCGCGATTGGCGAGTTGATACGGTTTTGATTCTCTCCGGCGACCATCTTTATCGAATGGATTATCGCAAATTTCTCAAACGGCACTTTGAAACAAACGCCGATTTAACCGTTTCCGTGATTCCTTCGACTCCCGAAGACGCAACCGGATTCGGCTTGCTCAAAACCGACGACGACGGACGAATCATTGAATTTAAGGAAAAGCCGAAAGGCGATGCTTTGGAGTCAATGCGCGTGGACACGACCCGTTTCGGTTTGACCGAAGAAGAGTCGGAAAAAAGACCTTATTTGGCTTCGATGGGCATTTATGTTTTCGATTATAAGAAACTCACCGAACTGCTTGACGAGGACGAAGCGCGATATGATTTTGGCGGCGAAATTATTCCGTCGGCGATTGAAAAACTGAATGTTCAGGCACATCTTTTCAAAGATTACTGGGAAGACATCGGAACGATTCGCTCATTTTACGAAGCCAATCTTGATCTTTCAGCTCCTTTGCCGAAATTCGATTTTTTCAACACCAGCGCGCCGATTTACACGCGCAGCCGCTACCTTCCGCCGTCAAAACTACACGATTGCGATATAAATAATACGATGGTCAGCGAAGGCTGCATTTTGAACGGCGTGTTTGCGAGAAATTCGATTATCGGTTTGCGAAGCCGCATTGACGACGGCGTAAAAATCGAAGATTCAATAATAATGGGAGCAGATTTTTACGAATCGTTTGATGAAATAAATGCCAAAGCGACTCAAAAAATTCCGCATATCGGCATCGGCTCAAACTCAGTTATACGCCGCGCGATTATTGACAAAAACGCCCGTATCGGCAGCAATGTGCAGCTAATAAACGAGGAAGGTATTGAAAATCTCGATGGCGAAAACGGCTGCTATTTTATCCGCGAAGGAATTATTATCGTCCCGAAAAACGCGGTTATTAATGACAGAACAGTGATTTGAAAAATCTAAAGGTGAAAACTGAAAGGTGAAAACCCAAAGATTTATTAGCGGTTGGTAATTGCGGATCAGATTTTAGACTTCTCACATAAATACTTTTCAGTTTTCACCTTTAGATTTTTTGCCGACGACATAACCGTCCCGCGCCTGAACGGTTAATCCGGCTTTGTTGACGCGCACTTTTATTTTTCGACGTTTGCCTTCCTGTGCTTCATCACCCGGATAATAGCCCAAACTATAAAATTGTCTGAGTTCATTGGCGATATTGAAAAATGCCGTCGCCAAATTTGCGGTTGTGCTGGCTTTGTAAAGACTGCCGCCGGTGCGGTTTGCCATTTCATTTAAGTATTCGTCGGCGCGTTTGTAGTCTTCCGCCGATGTTCCCTGACTGCCCGGCATACCAACGCCGCCGGTCGGAATCGGGAAGGGAAACGGGCTTTTATTTTTTGACGGAATCGGATTTGGCTGAGTCGGCGGAATGATAACGGGCTTGTTTTTTATCGCCTGAACGTCGGCAAAAGTGTCGTATTGAATCGGAAAAACCAGCGCGTCGAGTTCCGACGCATCTCTTTCGTTTGACAAATCATTGGCGCGGCGGCTGGTTGTATCAACTCCGTCGGTGAACAATACGATGGCTTTGCGTCCCTTAATTCGTTTGAATTGTTGATTGAAAATCAAATCAATCGCTTCGTAAAGGCTCGTGCCGGAAGCGACTTTGGTGCTTTTAACGGCTCGCTGCAAAACTTCGCGGTCGTTGGTCGGTGAAGTTAAAACGTGAACTTCTTCATCAAAGGAAACCACCATCACCTTGTCATTCGGGCGCAGTTGAGCGATAAAAGTCATCGCCGCGCTTTGGATTTCGTTGATCTTGAATGTGCTGGAATAACTCATATCCAAAACCAGCGCGACCGTAAAAGGCTGTTCTTCGTTAGAGAAAAAAGCGATTTCCTGCGGAACTTTGTCCTCTTCGACCGAAAAATCTTCTTTCGTCAAACCGCCGATAAATCTGCCGCGCATGTCGGAAACTTTGACGGGAATCGTCACGAGTTTTGTATTAATACCGATAACATCTTCGTCAGTTGGCGTGTCAATTCTTTCGATGTTGGTCGTGTTCGGATCGTCATCTTCGACAACTTGTGGAGTCGGACTTGGCTGAGTTTGCGGCGGACGTTTATTGGCTTTTTGATTATTGGAATCCGGCGAAACGGAACGCGATTGTGCGAAATTTACATTAAAACTCAGGCAAATAAATGCCAAAGAAAGAATTAACAATTTTTTCATTATTTTTTGACCTCGATTCGTAAGTGTATGATGTCTTTTCATCCATCAAAAGATGCAGCGCGCAAAAAAGGCGCGGCTTATGTGAGCCGCGCCTTTTTTGATTAAATTTGTGTTTGATCTACTTGCCCGCGAATTTATTATCGTTTTCGCCGACGATGTAGCTGTTTTTTGCTCTGACAACTAAATTCGGACGTTTGACACGGACGCGAATTTGTTTGCGGTCGCCTTTTTGTCCGACGGCTTCCGGGTAATAACCGAGCGTATATTGACGGCGCAATTCCTCAGCGATGCCGGAAAAAGCCGCGTCGAGATTGTAAGTCGAATCGGCATCAAAAATTCTGCCGCCGCTATTTCGCGCCAGTTCTTCTAGATAACGGCGACCTGTTTCATATTCACCACGACTCGAACCAGCACTTCCGCCGCCGCCGCGCGGAAATCTGCCGCCGCCGATATTTGTGTTGTCGTCGTCAATAACAATCATTCCGCCTAAAATATCGCCGAGAATTCCGCCGATTCTGCCGTTATTTCCGCCGCGCCGCCGTTGCGGATAACGCGCCGAACCGCCGCCGCCGTTTCCGCGATTCATTCCCGAATAAGTATCATAACGAATCGGGTAAAAAAGTGCGTCAACTTCTTCGGTTTCGCGCACCGTGCTTTCGTAAGTCGCCCGCCGCGAAGTCGTGTCAACGCCGTCGGTGAATAAAACAACCGCTTTGCGACCTTCGATGCCGCGTAATTGTTGATTGATTGTCGTATCAACCGCTTCGTAAAGACTCGTGCCGTCGCCGAACTGCGCTCTTAAAATCGCGTTTCGCAACTCATTGTGATTATTGGTTGCGCGGCTCAAAACGCGGACTCTTTCATCAAAAGAAATAACGATAACTTTATCGTCGCGCCGCAGTTGATTGACAAAGGAAATCGCTGCATCTTGAATTTCGTTAATTTTATACTGCGTCGAAGGACTTACATCAAGCAGTAAAACAACCGTAAAAGGCACTTCTACCGAACCGAAACTGTCAACTTTCTGCTCAACGCCGTTTTCAAAAATCTGAAAATCCTGTTTTTGCAAACCGGAAATAAATCTGCCGTCGCGGTCAAGCACGGAAACCGGAAAAGTTACAAGACTGGTTTCGATGCGGATAACTTCATCTTCTTCAACCGGAGTTTCTTCCGTTGAAGTCGGAGTTTGGGTTTGATTATTCTTCTTATCGCCGATCAAAACCGGCGGGCGTTTGGTTTGATTTGGAGAATCGTTATTTATCGTCGGCGGTGTCGGCGAAGGCGCGACGCGCGGGCGTGTGCTTCTGCTGCTTTGTGCAAACGCCGTTATTCCCAAAAGTCCGAAACAAACTAATATAAACAAAATCCTTTTCATTTTTCGATTCTCCACGCTGAATTTTATACTTCAGGGAAAGCATTTTTTGTGATTATTTTTTTGTAAGTTTAGATGCCTGAAACATCGAGAAAGTCGAAATAAAACTATATTTTGTTCAAATTTTCGACGGCAAGTTCGTGAAATCTGCGCCTCACGGAATTGATATTGGCAAACGGAAGGTCGCGGGCGTGTGTGCGATTTGTCAGCAAAATAAAAATCCGTTCGGTTTCCGGTTCGATCCAAAGAGAAGTTCCGGTAAAACCCAGATGTCCGAAACTGTCTTTTGAAAGTGCATTTGACGCGGTTGAATCTTTTGTTTCGGCGAGTTGAAACGCCATCGAACGCGCTTCGTTTAAGCCTTTTGTAAAATTTGTGCGAAAAAGTTTGCAGGTTTCGGGTTTCAAAAGTGTAGTTTGATTAGCCAGAAATTGCTGCGCGATTTTGAAGGTTTCTTCCGCCGTCGAAAAAAGCCCCGCGTGACCGGAAACGCCATTCATAAAATAACAGTTCCCGTCGTGAACTTCGCCCCAGATTTGATAATCACGAAACTTGTCAGAATGTTTTGCTTCAGCGTAAGGTCTTGCTGTGTAATCTAAATATCCTGTTTCCATACAAGTATTTTTCTCAAATTCGTTTCCTTTTTCGCTAGCCGCGATTCGTTTCCGTAATTCTTTCGGCGGACTATAAAAAGTGTTTTTCAGCTTTAACGGTTCAAAAATCTCCGTTCGGGCAATTTCATCGAGCGTTTTCCCGTAAATTTTTTCAAGCACAAAACTGAGCGTGATGAAATTCAAATCGCTGTATGTAACTTTTGTATTGATAGGGTTTTCAGTCGGATATTCAGAAACTATGTTTATCAAGCTAGAGAATAATTTCCATTTCGTCACAAAATAAAGCGGTTTCCAAGCCGGGAAACCGGAAGTGTGGGTCAAAAGATTTTTAATTGTGGTTTTATTGCCCTCTTTGGTGTGAAAGGACGCAGAATATTTGTAAATGTTGGTGTCTGAACTTAACTCGCCATTCTCAATAACTTTTGCACAAAGCAAACCCGTAACTAAAACTTTCGTCAAACTCGCCAAATCGTAAATCGTATCAATCTTAGCTTCGATTTTTTCCGGTTCGACAACTGCAAAACCGAGCGCGTCGGTAAAAATAATTTCGCCTTTTTCCGCGACTAAATAAACAGCGGACGGGAAATCTTTCGCGGCAATTCGCTTTTCCAGAAAAGTATTTATGATTACGTTTTTCATTAAAAATATTTCTTTTGTCGGCTGACGGCTTTAAGAAACTATTACGTAATCATTTTAAATCAGTTTCGCCGGATGATTAAATCGGGTTACTGAATTATAACGCGAACTTGATTATTTATCAGTGAAATAGTCTAACTTTAACTTTATTCTTTGCTGTGGATCAGAAGTTAAAAATCTAACCTACTTCCAGAGTCCGGTTCGCATTTATCTGATAAATATCTTTAAATAAAAGTTCGGCTTGTTTGGCTTTGACCGGCTTTGAATATAAATATCCCTGTCCTAAATCACAACTTAAATTCTTGAGAAATTCGGCTTGTTCATTCGTTTCAATTCCTTCGGCGACAACTTTGATGTTCAAATTTTTCGCCAGCATAATGATTGTCCGAATGATTTCGCCGTTTTCAGAGCCGAACTGTATTTGACTGACGAAAGAGCGGTCAATTTTCAGAAAACTAATCGGCAGACGATGAATATAACTCAGCGACGAATAACCCGTGCCGAAATCGTCAATGCTTATTTTGATGCCGAGCGAGTGCAGGTTTTCCATAATCGAAATCGCCGCCGCAGTGTTGTCCATTAGATGACTTTCAATTATTTCTCGATTTAATTCTTCATTTGCTTTTGCTATTTCATTTGCCTGTTGGCGCAGATTGAACAACTTCATCGTCTGGCGCGCAAGAGCCTGAAGTGCCTCTTTTTGTTCCGGTTTTAATTTACGCGGAACTCTGTCAATTACGCAGATGCTGCCGAGCGCGTCGCCCTCGTCGGTAATCAGTGGCGCGCCGGCGTAAAAACGGATATTCGGATCGCCGATTACTAACGGATTCTCGGCAAACCTTTTATCTTCCGTAGCATTCGGAACGATAAAAAGTTTATCTTCCAGAATAGTATGTGTGCAAAATGCCGCTTCGCGCGGAGTTTCGCTGACATCGAGTCCGATTTTTGATTTAAACCACTGACGGTCGGCATCAATTAAACTGACAACTGAAATCGGAACTTCGCAAATCTGCGCGGCAAGCCGGGTTAGATCGTCAAATTCGATTTCGCCGAGAGTATCGAGAATATTTAAATTATGCAGCGTTTCTAAACGCTGTGATTCGTTAGCGGGCAGTGGAAGGGACATTTTAATTCTCCAATTAAATTACTAAAGTGATAATTAAACTGAGAGTGAAATCAGGATTCAGATTGAAATGTGAAATGCTTTTTAAAGAGATGTTTTTGTAAATCTTGAAAATTCATATTTTTTTCTCAGTAAAGTTATTTTTCAATAACTTTACCATCTAACAGTAAAACAGAATTAAACAAAGTTTACAATTTTTTTAACACTTTTTGGTATCTATTTTAATAAATTCAGTATTAAATTCTTATAAAGTTTTGAGTTTGTATAGAAATCAATAAATTTTTCCGTTATTTATACATTCAAACGGCTTCGATGCATTGCGATTTTTTCCAAAACGCCCAAAGCCAAAGCTAAAGCTCGTCGCCCGTCGTGCGCGTTGATTGGCGGCGCGTCATCTTTGATAATGCAGTCTAAAAACGCGGAAATTTCGGCGCGTAAAGGTTCAATGTCGTTAATTTCCAAACGATTAATTGAAATTCCCAAAAGCGGATGCGCGGCTTCTGGATTCAGCGAAGTTAAAGAGGCGAACTTTGTTCCGTAGTCTAAAACGACATAAGAATTCGTTTGATAAAAGCGCGTTTTGCGAATCTTTTCCGTGCCGATTCTCGAAGCTGTAATATTTGCAACTGCGCCGTTTTCAAATTCAATTCGCGCATTTGCCGCGTCAACTTTGTCGGAAATTACCGGAATTCCGACGGCGTGAATGTCGGAAACTTCAATGTTTTCGCCGACAAGCCACTGAATCGCGTCCAAATCGTGAATCATCACGTCCAGAACGACATCAACATCCAAACTGCGATTCGGAAACGGCGAAACGCGATGAATTTCAAAATACAGCGGTTTTGTAACGTGTGGACGCAGCGCGACCATTGCCGGATTGTATCTTTCGAGATGTCCGACCATCAGTTTTGCGCCGGTTTTCTGCGCCGCAGCGATCATTTTGTCGGCTTCTTCGAGAGTTTTCGCAAACGGTTTTTCGACCAGCACGTGAACGCCTTTTTCGAGAAATTCGCAGGCGATTTCGGTATGCGTTTTCGTCGGCGTAACGATTGAAACCGCATCAACTTTATCAAGCAGTTCGTGCCAATCGGTGAAATATTCGCAGTTATTCGCTTCGGCAATCGTGCGCGCGTTTTCTTCGTTTGAATCACACACGCCGACGAACTTGCCTTTACCTTCGTTTGCCAATTCAGCGAAATTCCGCGCGTGATGCTGTCCGAGCGAACCGACACCGATGACGGCAGTTTTTGGATTTTGGATTTTGGATTTTGGATTTTGGATTTCCTGCATATTTGAATAACAATCCTTTTTTAGCGATACTTTATATTTTCATTGAAGATGTCGGAAAACACAAAAACAAAAGACCAAAAACAAAAGACCAAAAACCAAATTATCTGGATTTTATTCGCGTTTTTAACGGTTTTCGTCTATTTCTTCGGTTTGACGATTCCGTTGGTCGGACCTGACGAGCCGCGTTACGCGCAGATTGCGCGTGAAATGTTAGAACGCAGCGACTGGATTACGCCGAAACTCGGCGGTTTTGATTGGTTTGAAAAACCCGTGCTGCTTTATTGGCTGCAAATTATTTCCTATAAATTATTCGGCGTTTCAGAATTTGCCGCGCGTTTGGGTTCGGCTATTTTCGGACTTTTGACAGTTTTCAGTTTGTGGATTTTGGGAAGAAATTTAACAAACAGACGCAAAGACGCAAAGACGCAAAATGATTTGGAATTTGGAACTTGGAATTTGGAATTCGCAAACTGGCTCGCGCTGATTGCTGCTTCATCAATCGGTTTAATCGTATTCTCACGCGGCGCGAGTTTCGATATTATTTTAACCTTTCCAATTACTGCTTCTTTAGTCGGATTTTTTATTTTTGACTTAACAAACAGCCGCAAATTCGCACAGCCGCAACCGAGTCAAAATTCACTTTTCACTTTTCACTTTTCACTTTTCACTTTTTACTTTTTCATCGGTATTGCGCTGATTGCCAAAGGTTTGATCGGAATCGTTTTTCCATTTGCGATTGTCGGATTTTATTATCTTTTATCGTGGAAATTGCCGAATAAAACATTTATTTTGAGTTTGTTGTGGGGAATGATTTTGAGTTTGCTCATTGCAAGTCTTTGGTATGTGCCGATGTATCAGGCGAATGGTTGGAAATTTATTGATGAATTTTTTATTCAGCATCATTTTCAGCGGTATCTTTCAAACAAATATCAGCATCCGCAGCCTTTCTGGTTTTTCTTTCTCGTTCTGCCGCTGATGACAATTCCCTGGCTGCCGTTTTTTTTCGCCTCGATTTGGGATTTTCTTAGAAGTCCAAAGTCCAAAATCCAAAGTCCAAAGTCCAAAGATCAAAACTACAATTTACGATTGACGATTGACGATTTACGACGCTTTGCCTTTGCTTGGATGCTCGTTCCGCTCGTATTTTTTTCGGTTTCCGGCTCGAAATTGCCCGGTTATATTTTGCCCGCTTTGCCCGGCGCGTTGATTTTAACGGCTTTATATGTTGATAAATTTGTTCAAAAATCCGCGAATAGAAAATACGCTTTGCAGCTTTTAGCATTTCTGACGTTTTTTATTGTTATTGTACTTTTACAATTTGCCGCGCCGAAATACTCTTCGCAGGATTCGGTTAAAGAATTGGTGGCGGCGGCGAATAAAAACGGTTACTCCTCCGAGAAAATCGTCAATCTTTATACGGTTTCGCACAATTTGGAATTTTACGCGCCGAACAGACTCGTCAGAAACAACGACGGAACGCAAAAGCGTTATGATGATTTTTCCGTTTTGGCTAATGATGTGAAAAATTCGATTGACGGCAAAATTTTAGTTCTCGTCCCGCACAAAGATTTGGCAAAAGTTTTGACGGAAAATCCTTCGATTGAAACAAAATTTTTAGGTGATAATGGCGAAGAAGCAATTTTTTTAGTAAAGGCAAAATAAAAATTCAATTTTGCTTGTGAAACCTTTTGTTCTATACTGCGTAAAAAGATTCGCAGTTTCATTTTAAGATCTTCTTTCCGCTAAAAAGTTTATGAAAAATTTCATCTTGCGTTTTTCTGTCGCAATTTTTGCGTTTGCTGTTCTCGGTCTGTCTGCTTTTGCCCAAACGCGTACTGATACTTTTGCAATTACGAACGCCCAAATTGTGACGGTTTCGGGTCCGAATCTGGCAAAGGGAACAATTGTGATCCGCGATGGTTTGATTGAGTCCGTCGGCGAAAATGTCAAAGTACCCGCCGACGCGCGGATTATTGACGGCACGAATTTGGTCGTTTATCCCGGATTTATTGATGCTTATACAAGTCTCGGAATTGCCGCCGCCGCGCCAAAGCCGCGCGGTCAGGCGCAGACAGCACAGAATCAGCCGCAGTCAAATTCAAATTATCCCGACGGGCTGCATCCTGATGAAACTGCTGCCGAGCAGATAAAAGCGGGCGAAGCTCAGTTTGAAACACAGCGCAATGCCGGATTTACAACCGCTTTGACCGTGCCGAAAGATGGCATTTTCAACGGACAATCCGCGCTGATTGATCTCGCCGGAGATTCGGTTTCGGGAATGATTATCAAATCGCCGTTTGCCGAACACATCACTTTTACGACGCTTCGCAGCGGACAATATCCGGTTTCGCTGCTCGGAACTTTTTCGGCTCTGCGCCAAATGTTTCTCGACGCGCAGAGATTGCAGACGATTCAAAAAATGTATGAAAAAGACCCGCGCGGAATGAAGCGACCGGACAACGATAAATCTCTGGAAGCGTTGATTCCGATTTTGAACCGCGAAATGCCGGTTGTATTTAATGCCAACAAGGAAATTGAAATCATTCGCGCACTCGATTTTGCGCGGGAATTTAATTTGAAGGCAATTATTTCCGGCGGACAGGAAGCGTGGAAAGTCGCCGACCGATTAAAGGCGCAAAATGTGCCGGTTTTGCTGTCGCTCGATTTTCCGAAACGCACGACTGCCGCTTCGCCCGAAGCCGATGAAGAACCGATAGAATTGCTTCGTTTGCGGGCTGAAACGCCGAAAACGGCGGCGCGTCTGACGCAAGCCGGTGTGAAATACGCTTTTCAATCGGGCGGAATGAAAAATATTAATGATTTTCTGACGAACGCCAATGAAGCCGTCAAAAACGGTTTGAATAAAAACGATGCGATTCGCGCGATGACTTTATCTTCGGCGGAAATCTTCGGCGTAGAAAATCGCCTCGGCTCGATTGAAAAAGGAAAAATCGCCAATTTGGTCATCAGCAAAGGCGACGTTTTCGATAAAAATAAAGTGATTTCGAAGGTTTTCGTTGACGGCAGACTTTTCGAGCCGAAAGTTCCGGCGAAACCTGACGGCAAAACTCCGGGCGGCACGACTCAGCCGGGAACTTCGGCGGCTGTCGGCGGAAATTATTCGATAAACGTCGAAATTCCCGGACAGCAAATCGAAGGAACACTGAACTTAACTCAGCAAAACGAAAATTTAACCGGAACTTTCGAATCACAGCTCGGCAGTGTGCCGATCAAAGACGGAAAAGTTACGACGGAAGGTTTTACATTTAACATAACGGTTCAGTTCGGCGGTTCTGAAGTCGAAATTTTCGTCAAAGGCGCGGTCAGCGGCAATCAGGTCAGCGGCACATTTACAACGCCGCAGGGTGCAGTTCCGTTTAGCGGCACGAAAACTCCGTAGAATTGGAGCGCAAGCAGTCTGCTTGCTTCGTTCGAGCGAAAGCAAGAACGAGAGGTTGCTTGATTAAATTTTAACTTCGAAGCAAATGCGGCGTATGTCCTTTCTTGCTTCGCTCGAAAGGACGGCAGCAGACTGCTTGCGCTCCAATATATGAATTATGTGCGGGTTTCCGCATTTTTATTAGGAATAAATTATGAGAAAACTAACGGCTTTCTTACTTTTGAGCATATTTTTGCTGACGGCTTCAAACGCCGCAGTTTCGGCGCAAACGAAAAAGCAAAATGATGTTTTGATTCGCAACGCGACAATTTTGACGGCTGTTCGCGGAACGCTTGAAAATACGGACATTTTGATTCAAAACGGCAAAATTGCGAAGATCGGCAAAAATTTGAAAGCGTCTTCCAACGCAAGTATTATTGACGCGACCGGCAAATTCGTAACACCCGGAATCGTTGACTGCCACTCGCACACGATGATTGACGCGGTTAATGAAGGTTCGTATTCGGTTACGTCAATGACGCATATCCGCGACGTTCTGAATCCGACGGACATTGCGATTTACCGTGCACTGGCGGGCGGCGTTACGACGGCGAATTTGCTGCACGGTTCGGCAAATTCCATTGGCGGACAAAATTCGGTTGTCAAATTCAAATACGGTCATCCCGTTGAAGATTTTCCGATTCCAGACGCGCCGCCGGGAATAAAATTTGCGATGGGCGAAAACGTCAGACGCACAAATTTTCAGCCGCGTCCGGGACAGGAAACGCGCTATCCGCGCACACGAATGGGCGTTTTGGAAGTTATGCGCGACGCATTTCTTCGCGCTCAAACTTATAAACAGTCGTGGGACGAATATCGCGCCAAAGTTGCCAAAAACGACAAAACCGCCATACCGCCGCGCCGCGATCTGGAACTCGAACCGCTCGTCGAAGTTTTGGAAGGCAAAAGATTAGTTCACGCGCACGGTTATCGTTCCGACGAACATTTGAATTTGATGCTGCTCGCCGACGAGTTCGGATTCAGAGTCGCCACGTTGCAGCACGGACTCGAAGCCTACAAAATCGCGCCGGAAATCGCCAAACGCGGCACGGGTGTTTCGATTTTCACCGACAGTTGGGGTTACAAACTCGAAGCCTTCGACGCGATTCCGTATAACGCATATCTTTTGTGGAAAGCGGGCGTTAATGTTTCGATAAATTCCGATTCTGACGAAAGAATGCGCCGTTTGAATCTGGACGCAGCGAAAGTCGAAAAATACGGCGGCGTTCCCGAACAGGACGCGCTGCAAATGATTACGCTCAATCCGGCGAAGCAGTTGGGAATTGACAAACGCACCGGCTCGATTGAAGAGAAAAAAGATGCCGACATCGTGATTTGGTCGGAACATCCGTTCAGCGTTTATTCACATCCTGAAATCACGATGATCGAAGGCGAAGTTTTCTTTGATCGCGCAAAGGATTTAGCGCAGCGCGACGAAATTAAAAAAGAACGCGAAGCATTGGAAAAACTCGATGTCAACAAAGCACCGGCAAGCGGCGGCACTTCGCCGAAAATTCCGGCTGAAAAACGGCGCGGCGACCGAGATGATGCCGAATACGGCGACGGAGGAAATCAATGATTAATTCCAAATTCCAAATTCCAAATTCCAAATTTATTAAATCATTTCTTTATCTGTGTTTATCCGTGTTTATCTGTGGACAAATTTCTTCCGTTTTGGCGCAGAATGACGGTTCGGAGCAGAATGTAACCGGAAAAGCGGGAACTTTTGCGATTACGAATGCGCGAATCGTCACGGTTTCCGGCACGACGATTGAAAACGGAACGGTCGTTATCAGCAACGGAAAAATCTCGGCGGTCGGAGCAAATGCGGCGATTCCGGCGGGCGCGGAACGAATTGACGGCAAAGGACTTAGTGTTTATCCGGGAATGATTGACGCGGGAACGAATCTCGGTTTAATCGAAGTCGGACAGGGAATGCCGGGTTCGGTTGATGTCGCTGAAACGGGCGATATGAATTCCAATATCAAGGCGCTTCTCGGCATCAATCCGCACAGCGTTCACGTCGAAGTAACGCGCGTCAACGGCATTACGACCGTGATGACTTTGCCGGTTAGCGGAATTATTTCGGGACAATCGGCGGTTATCAATCTCAACGGTTCGACGCAATCTGAAATGGCGATTGTGCCGGTTTTCGGATTGGTCATAAACTTTCCGCGCGTTACGACATTCGCGGGTTTTAATCCGGTTGCCGGACCGCAAACGGTGGATTTCAGCGCAGCCGTCAAAAACCGCGATAAAAAGCTCGAAGATTTGAAAAAACTTTTCACCGACGCGGAAAATTACGCGCGTGTTAAAGAAGCCTACGCCAAAGATAAAACTTTGCCCGCTGTTCCGGTGGATTTGAAAATGGAAGCGTTGATTCCGTATATGCGCGGCGAAAAGCCGGTAATTTTTACGGCAGAACGCGAGCGCGACATTCGCGGCGTGGCGAAATTCGTCAGTGAAACCAAGGTCAAAGGAATTATTCTCGGCGGACAGGAAGCGTGGAAAGCGGCGGACGATTTGAAGAAAAACGACATTCCCGTTATTTTCACGAACATTTATAATTTGCCCGTGCAGGACGACGATCCGTATGATTATCTGTTTTCCGCGCCGATGAAAATGGCGCAAGCCGGTGTAAAATTCTGCATCTCGACCGGCAACGACGGCTCGGAAGTGCGCGATTTGCCATATCACGCGGGTTTAGCGGGTGCTTATGGTTTGGCGAAGGACGAAGCGTTAAAATCGGTCACGCTTTATCCGGCGCAGATTTTGGGAATCGCCGATAAACTCGGCTCAATCGAAGTCGGAAAAATGGCAAACATCGTCGTCACCGACGGCGATATTTTACAGCCGCGCACCAACATCAAACATTTATTCATCAACGGTCGAATGCTGCCGCTAACCAGTCGGCATACTGAACTTTTTGATAGTTTCAAAGATAGAAAGTAAAAGATGGAATAAAAGGCTTTCAATTTTGAAAGCCTTTTTTATAATCCATCACGCCTAATTACTTGTTGAACAGTGCGTTTAATTCAAAACGCTTTTTACCACAGGCGAGTTACTCCGTAGTCGTCGAAAAACTCGTCAATACTCACCAGTTCCATCTCTTCCTCAATTGCTTGCGCTATCAACAAACGGTCAAACGGATCTCGATGATGAAACGGTAAACTTGTAACCACCGAGGTATGCTCAATTTTGACCGGCAATAATTCAAATCCATTGATTTCCAGTTGATGCGGAAACAAAACGTCAAACGGCGCGGACAAAGACATTTTTCCGATGCTGACTTTGATTGCCGTTTCCCAAATGCTGACGATACTAACAAATTTTTCGTGTTCAGCGTCTTCAATCAAACTTCGAGCATCCGCGCTCAAACTCGCGCTTCCCGCGATAAACCACAAAAAAGTATGCGTATCAAGAAGCAGTTTCATTTTCGATATTCATCAAAATCGGCAATCGGCTCGTTAAAATCTTCAGCCATTTCAAATAAACCTTTGGCACTGCCAAACTGCGGGCGCGGCTTTTCCCGACGCACAGCGACGAGTTTTGCAATCGGCAAATTGTTTTGAGTAAAGACGACTTCTTCACCATTGATAACAGAGTTGATCAGATCGGATAGTTGAACAGCAGAAGTTTTTTCGATGCTTACTTGATACATAAATTTTTGTGCCTTCCGAATTTAAATTTTATCACATAAAAGACAAGTTTGTTCGAGGATACTAGAAAACCGCCCAACGATTGAGTTGACGTGGGGCGAAACCGCCAGAAAGCCCGCCAAAGTTTAACGAAAGACGTTGATAAGAAAGTCGCTGTTTCGCCCTCACGTCCACTAAATTGTTATGTGCGGTATCGCTTCAGTATCTTCAACTAATAATTCCTTCTCTTTCGAGAACTCTCCTAATCTCTTCAAAACAAGCACCAATATTTCCGCGAGGGAAACGAATTTGTCCCAATCCATTTATATTACTAAATTCTTTACAACCTTCTTCATACAGAATAATTGCACGCTCAAAACTTAACTTACCTTGAAAAAGTCCAGCTTCGTGGATGACATTTTCTCTAGCGTGGAGCGTTGTATCAGCGTGTTCATCTTCCGCAGTCATTATAAGGAAAGCGAACCCCGCGTTGTTTAACATTTCCAACAAACGCTCTTTATTACTCTTGCCTGCTACAGACTCACTATTAAATTCTTCACACTCCAATTTTAAGCGGTCTTCAATAAACTCTTTCAAATCTTTCCAAACAGGCGAACGACCATGACCGATAAAAACTTTACCTGTCGGCACTGCCATACTGGAAATAAGTGTAGTTACCTCAATAAGATTTTCCACTTCAAAATTTTCTTTATCTCTGCAATCAATGTATTTGCGCTGTTGCTCAGTAAAGTATCTGGGTATTTCTGAGTCTTCAAAATGCCCTGTCAAAATAGGTAATATAAACTTCTTGTTCAATAATTGTTCGACCGCAAAAAGAGCGCGTAATTCTTCGTTCAACCAAGCGTCGTTTAAATAGATTGGAGAAAGAATTACTACGGCAAGGTCTGGTTTACGTAAAACTGCAAATAATTTATTAGCGTTAAAAAGGCGTAATGTTTTTTCTTTGAAGTCAACCCGAAGGTCATGCGGATAAACAGTAAATTCATCTCTGTTAATGGAGAAATCTTTTAGACAATTATAGAATTTCTCATCTGCTTTGTGACAACTAACAAAAACATTCATTCTATCACCTTTAATCAATCCAAATTTACACGGCTTTTAATTTTTCAGCGTAGCACATAACTAATGATTATGCCGAACCAATCGGCATAACACTCTTTTTCGTGTGTTATACGGTATTCATTCGGCATAACACGCATATTTCGTATATTATGCGGAACGATTCCGCATAATATACGAAATATGCGGAATTATTATAAACCAATAATTTGTAATTCAAGAAAAATTTCAACAATATCAACTTATTTCTTATCTTTGTTTTCCAAAAGCTGAACAAATTTCTTCGCCGCAATCGAAAGTGTGCGGTCGGTTCGATAGACAACTCCGACGGGGCGAACCCAATCTTTTTCGGCTAGTTCGATGACGGCGAGTTGGTTGTTTTTTTCTTCGTCCATCACGCTCGGATGCGGGACGATTGCCAGACCGAAACCTACTTCGACAGAGCGTTTGATGGTTTCAACATTGTCGAATTCGGCGACTTTGCGGACTTCAACGCCGTAGGATTTTAAAATTTTATCGGTTGCCTTGCGCGTCGGAATATCGCGTTCAAACAAAACGAAATCGCGTTCTTTTAATTCCGTTACTTTTATTTGCGTTCTTTCGGCAAATTCGTGGTCGGGCGGACAAATCACGACGAGTCTGTCGCTTGCCATCGGCACAATCGTCAATCCGCGTTTTTGTTCGGGAAAGGCGACAACGCCGAGTTCGACAGTGCCGTTGAGAACATCGCGCATCACGCGTGTCGTCCTCGAATATTCCAAATCAATTTTCGCTGCCGGAAATTTTGTCATAAATTCGCGTACCTTCGGCGGCAATTCGTGCAAACCGACGCTGTAAACCGTGGCGACTTTGACCGTGCCGCTGATTTTGCCGACGAGTCCGCTCATACTTTCGTTGAGTTGATTATAACTTTCCAAAACATTTTTACATTCGCGGTAAAAAACCTCGCCCGAAGGTGTCAAACGAACCTCGCGCCTTCCGCGCACTCTTTCCAGCAGACGACGCTTAAATTTGTCCTCTAATGTCCGAATTTGCTGGCTGACGGCGGATTGCGTAACAAAATTCCGCTCCGCTGCCAATGAAAAACTTTGCATCTCGACCAAATCGCAAAATACTTTTAATGTTTCTATGTGCATTTATTTAATTATAAGAATTTCTGAACAATTAGTGCAAGCGAATTCATTTTATCTAATTAAAAAAAGGAAGTATTATTAAAACTAAATGATTTTTGATTGTGGATTTGCGGATTTGACAATAAAATTCCAAAATATCTTACGCAGTTCAAAATAAACAATCAAAAATTCAAAAGAGGCTCGAAAAATGGCGATAAAATTAAGCAGGACATTTCTGCTCCGAAAATTGCACCAGATAACCGGAATCGTTCCGCTCGGCACTTTTTTTCTCGTGCATCTGTATACAAATTCGGCGGCGATGGGCGGCAGGGAAAGTTTCAACGAACACGTTAAAGGCATTCACGATATTCCGTATTTGCTGTTCGCGGAAATTTTCGGGATTTTTATTCCACTTTTATATCATTCGGTTTACGGCATTTTTATCTCGGCGGAAACGCGCCCGAATGTTTTAAATTACGGATACGGGCGCAATTGGTTTTATCTTTTTCAGCGTATAACGGGCATTTTTCTTTTCTTTTTTTTAATGTTTCACATCTTGAATTTTAGATTCGGAATGATTCCGGGATTAAATACAACGCCGGTTGCCGGACACGCAAACGAAGCATTTTCAATTGTTTCGCGTGAATTTCAAAACATCGGAATTTTGCTTTTGTATATTTTAGGTGTGGCGGCGACGGCGTGGCATCTGGCTTACGGCTTATTTTTATTTGCGGTTGACTGGGGAATTGTGATTGGTGAAAAAGCGCAGAAATATTCGCTTTACGCTTCGGTTGCCGTATCAATTTTGTTGTTTTTTGTCGGAACAAACGCGGCTGTCGCATTTGTTCGTCCGTGCGGCTTGCTGCCGACCGCATTTTGCAGCGAAGCTAAGAAAAGCGAAATTGTGATTCCGCAAAAGTTCTAAAGACAAATTTATAAAGTGTTTTTGATTAATCAGTAAAAATTATGGCAACCAGTAACGGACTAAAAATAGCGGTCGTCGGCGGCGGACTTGCCGGACTTGCGGCGACAATGAAAATTGCGGAAGCCGGACACGATGTGGATTTGCTGTCGGTTGTTCCAGTCAAGCGTTCGCATTCGGTGTGCGCTCAGGGCGGAATTAACGGCGCGGTCAATACGAAAGGCGAAGGCGATTCGCCGTGGAAACATTTTGACGATACGGTTTACGGCGGCGATTTTCTGGTCAATCAGCCGCCGGTCAAGGCGATGTGCGAAATGGCTCCGCAGATTATTCATCTTTTTGACCGGATGGGCGTTCCGTTTTCGCGCACGAAGGAAGGTCTGCTTGATTTTCGGCGGTTTGGCGGAACGCTGCATCATCGCACGGCGTTTGCCGGCGCGTCAACCGGACAGCAGTTGCTTTACGCGCTCGACGAACAGGTTCGCAAATTTGAAACCGACGGCAAAGTCAATAAATATGAAGGCTGGGAAATGCTGTCGCTCGTGTTGGACGATCATCAGGTTTGTCGCGGTTTGATTGCGATGAATCTGCAAACGCTTGAACTAAAAGCCTTTGAAGCCGATGCGGTGATTATGGCGACCGGCGGACCCGGACTTATCTGGGGCAAATCAACTAACTCGCAAGTTTGTACCGGAAGTGCGGTTTCGGCGTGTTATCAGCAGGGCGCGAAATATGCGAACGGTGAATTTATTCAGGTTCACCCGACTTCGATTCCGGGCGAAGACAAACTTCGTCTGATGTCGGAATCCGCTCGCGGCGAAGGCGGGCGCGTGTGGGTGCCAAAAAATCAAGGCGATAAACGTGCGCCGCAGAGCATTCCGACGAACGAACGCTGGTATTTCTTGGAAGAAAAATATCCGGCTTACGGTAATCTCGTCCCGCGCGACATTGCGACGCGCGAGATATTTCAAGTTTGTCTGGACGGTTACGGAGTCGGCGGCGAAAATCAGGTTTTTCTCGATTTGACGCATATTCCGAAGGAGGTTTTGGACGCTAAACTCGGCGCGATTTTAGAAATTTACGAAATGTTTGTCGGCGACGATCCGCGCTATGTACCGATGCGAATTTTTCCCGGCGTTCATTATTCGATGGGCGGTTTGTGGGTTGATTTCGAGCAGAAAACTAACATTCCAGGACTTTTTGCCGCCGGTGAATGCGATTATTCGATTCACGGCGCAAATCGTCTGGGCGCGAACTCGCTTCTTTCGTGCGTTTACGCCGGATTTACCGCTGCGCCTTCGGCAATCAATTACGCAAAAAACGTCGAACGCGGAAATACCGAAACAAATGGAATCTACGATGCCGAACTGCGGAAACAGCAGACGATCAACACGCAGATTATTAAAAACGAGGGTACGGAAAATCAGTATAAAATCCACGAAGAATTGGGCAAAGTAATGACCGACAATGTAACGGTCGTGCGCTACAACGACCGTTTGCAGGCGACGGACGACAAAATACTCGAATTGATGGACAGATATAAACGCATTTCGATCAATGATTCAAATTTGTGGGCGACGCAAGCCGTTCCGCAGGCGCGCCAATTGAAAAATATGCTCGAACTGGCGCGTGTCATTACGCTCGGCGCGTTAAATCGCGATGAATCGCGCGGCGCGCATTACAAACCGGATTTCCCGGAACGCAACGATGATGAATGGCTAAAAACGACGATTGCGGAATATTCAGGCGAAGGACCCGTTCTGTCTTACGAAGCGGTTGACATCAGTTTATTAGAACCGCGCAAACGCGATTATTCGAGCGGCAAAGCGAAAGCGGCAGGCGCGGCGGAAGCGAAAAAAGAAGGTTTGCCGTTGAAAGAGGGCGGCGCGGCGCAATTTATCCAGCAAGGTTACAGCGATAAACCGAAAAATTCGAGCGGCGAAGAATACTGGGAGAAAGAAGGGGACAAAATCAAAGACGGTGAATCTTTTGAAGAAATCGCCGAAGAAAACATTAGAGAAAACGAAGAAAAGCCCGGTGAAATGTAAATCAGTTTTTGACAGATTTTTGATTGTCGAAGTCTTACCCGACAGTACGGAAGCCGGAAATCGAGGCGAGAAATTTGCGGCTTATCAAACTTTGGAAAACCTACGAGAATATATTTTGGTTTCGCAGGACAAAGCGAAAATCGAACATTTTAAGCGTGAAAATGACGGAACTTGGAAATATCAGGCGACAATCGGTTTGAAAAGTCAGGTAAAATCTACATCTATCGGAGTTGAATTGGAGCTGGACGAAATTTATCAGCGAGTTGAAATAAAATAAATCTATGAGCGAAACGAACGGACACGGAGAAAAAAAGAAATTAACAAATCCGCCGGAAACGGTGGAGATAAAAATCCAGCGGCGCGAAAACCCCGACGCGCCGAGTTATACGGAAACTTATGAAATTCCGTATCGCAAAAATCTGAACGTGATTTCCGCGCTCATGGAAATTCGCAAAAACCCTGTGACCAAAGCTGGTAAACTGACCACGCCGCCGGTTTGGGATATGAATTGTCTCGAACAGGTTTGCGGCATCTGCACGATGGTCATTAACGGTCGCGTGCGGCAGAGCTGTTCGGCGTTGGTTGATGATTTGCTGGTCGCGTCCGGCGGCAACACGATTGCGCTCGAACCGATGTCTAAATTTCCGAACGTCCGCGACTTGGTAGTTGACCGTTCGCGGATGTTCGATCATTTGAAGCAGGTTCACGCTTGGATCGAACTCGATGGCAGTTATGATTTAGGTCCGGGACCTCATACTTCGCAGGAAACGCAGGCTGAACGCTACTCTTATTCGCGCTGTATGACGTGCGGTTGCTGTCTCGAAGCGTGTCCGCAATATTCGGATGACAACTATATCGGACCGCAGGCGATAGCTCAGGCGCGGCTGTTTAATATGCACCCGACCGGCAAAATCACGATTGACGAACGGCTCGAAGGTTTGACGCAGGAAGACGGCATTACCAATTGCGGCAACGCGCAAAACTGCATTCAGGTTTGTCCAATGGGAATTCCGCTGACGCGCGCAATTTATGAAACTAACCGCGATATTACGGTCAACGCTCTTTTCGGCTGGCTGCGAAAGTAGCGTGTGTTTCAATTCCAAAGTCCAATATCCAATGTACAGATAAAATGACATTGGACTTTGGACTGTTATAAAATTGCCAAAGCTTTGTTATCAATTTTGCCGCGGCGATAATTATCATCCTGGCTGAAATTGCGATAGCAGACCTTTTTTCCAATTTTTCGACGATGGTGCGGCTGAATTTCGTTACGTTTTCAAGTTTTTGTGCGCTGCTCAAACCGCCCGAACTAAGCACCGTTTATCTCCATCAATTTATTGCCGATAATATCTAAACCGACCATAAATGTTCCATCGGCGACAAGTTTTAGGCGGACGACTCCGGCGAGACGCAACGTTTCATCGGTAATTTTAGCTTTGGCAATTGTGCCGCCGGAACTCAAGTTGCTTCTCGCATCTCCTTTTTGCTGAGGCACCGAAGAGCCGCGTAATTACCATCAATTACAAGCGGCTTGCCATTAACGACGAACAGCCGCTTGTCGCCGTCAGCGGCGGCTTCGAGATATTGTACAGAATTGCATAATATTGACTTCGTTAAATACGTTTTTGGATGAAAATTATTTAAAAAAATAAAAGACAGCCGAATTTCGACCGTCTTTAAAACATTTTCCAAATTTACTAATTCCGCAAGAAAACTGTGCGTTTCAACACATTCTGTAATGAAAAATTACACACCGTTTGTTTGCGGTTTGCTTACTAGAAACTTTTCAATTGCTTGGTTTGTTTCAAAGCGTCGTCGCTGTTGAAATTCATTGACCCAATTTGAAACCGTTGAAACCATTTCACGCGCCGCCTGCTGTTTTGTAATTTTCTCCTCAACAACCGGTGCTTCTACGGCTTTCACTTCATTTTTCTTGATAACTTTAATTTTAGCTTTTGCTGACATTATTCCAACTTCCTTCTTGTATGAATCTAATACTATAAATGCAGGATGTACGGATTTTTATTCCCGATGCTTTTTGCTTAGCAATTTTGATGCCACTTTTAGACGTTTGTGATTTCTATTTTTTGCTGTCCTGTCGAAAAACAATTTTTTACTTTTGCAATCTGCAAAGCTAAAGATTTATTTTTGCGCTTTGCTAATTTTTAATAACGATTTTTAATTCCGTTTGTTCCAATTTTTTTTCTTCTAATCTGACATTTGCTGCCCTCCGCCGCGAGTTCAATAATTCAAATCGTTTATGAATACACTTGGCATAACCGTTGCAAATTTTTCTGATGATGAATCAAATGGACTTGACAATAATTTATCTAGCTTGCGGTGCGCCTTTCGGTGTTTATTATTTTCTACAAAATCGCCGAATCGAACAAAAAAAAATATTTTGGATTTATACGACGCTCGCCTTCGTTCTGTGGTTTCCCTTCGCTGTTTATTTGCTTTGCAATAAAATAAGTGTTGATCGTTCGCAGCTTCTGACAGTAAACGAAGAAAAACGCATTTTTTCCATTAAAAAACAAATTGAAGCAATTTTGCCACACATAGATTCTCAAATCTCGATTTACAATCTCCGTGAAACTTTTGAGCGATACATCGGTTTAACTTCGGCAATTTACGCTGAAAACAACAAATCAACCGACGCGGAAAAAGAGATTTTTTGCATCTCAAAAAACTCAAACGTCGAAATAGCGGCAATTTGTCAACACAGGCGCAACCAAAAGCGACTTTTTTTTCATCAAACTTTGGCGCGGCAGGATTTTTTGCAAACTATCGCTGAATTGTCGGAATTGAATTCAAACCAAAAAAAACTTGGCAAATTGTCGCTCGAATTTGTTAAACTTTTAAAGGATTTTGAAGCGAAGGAAAAACTTGAAAAAATATTTACAAAGGCTTCGCAACTTGAAGAAAAATTCACAAACAATTCGCAAACGAATAAAAATTTTGCCGTCAAATATTTGGAGAAAGACTTATGGAATTCAGAAATACAAAAACCGCCGCCCGTCAATCCAATTTCGACTCGTTTGCAAACTATGAGTGTGACGAACTCACCCGGCAAAGATTAGATTTTCTCCTCGCCGCCAATGCCGAAAACGTCCGCGAAAGATCTTTGTATTGTTCGGAACGTGAAAAAACCGAAGCGGCGATGATGAGAGAGCCGCTTTCCGGCGTTGAAACATTTTCATTATTAGGATTGATTCTCGGAATTTTTATGCCTGTGACAATGTTCACGCGCTTCTTGGTTGATTCGAGAGGTCTGCGAAGCGAAGATTTATGGATTCTCGGAGTTGTTGCCATCGTCAACATAATTTCTGCCGTCGTCGGTTTTTTTTCAGGCAGAGTGGTTGGGAAAATTGTTCTCGAAACAGAGAGATATTCGTGGTTGAAAATGCTTCTTCTTCTGCCTTTTATCGGTATGTTTTGGGGTATAATGGCGGGCGGCGCGGGCGGGATCATCATTTTAATAATCGGTGCATTCCCCGGCGCATTTCTCGGCGGAATTGTCGGAAGTGTAGCTTTACCCTCATTTGCAATTTTCCACCGTCTGCTAAAAAAAGGAGATATGATTGATCTCAATCATTTTCTGCCTCTGGCTTTCGGAATTACGCTCATTATTTGCGGATTTATTCTCGGTTTGTAAATTTCATTGAAAACAATTATTTTGTTTGTAACAAATTTGTTACATATCCGATGAAAAATTTAATTTTACCGGCGTTTATTTTCTTTTTTATATTTTTGACCGTAGTATTCGCACAAACCACAACGGACAACAGCGATTTTCAGTTGTGGAATGAATCTTCCGTTTCAATTCCGTTAAAAAAATCAATAGACAAAAAAGGTAAAGAGTTTGAACGTATGGCGGTTTCTATCAATGGAACTTTGCGTTTCGGACGAAATGTTTCGCGTCCGGTTGACGAGCGAATCGGTATCGGATTTAATTACCGGTTTAACAAATACATAAGTTTTGCGCCGGACGCGCTTTATCGCGGCAGTCAGCCGATTAAAAACAGAAGAGATTATGAGAGCCGCTTTCGGTTTGCGGTCATTTTGGAAAATAAATGGAATTACTTTTCTTTGAATGACCGTAATCAAATCGAATATCGTCTGCGAAATTCGCGCCGGGATTCGGTTCGTTATAAAAACAGAATTCGTTTTAATATTCCCGTAATTAAAAATAAAAAAGAGATTTTTGCGCCTTTTATTTCCGACGAACCGTATTACGATTTTCAGACTCACAGATTTACGCGAAACGAATTGTTTGCCGGAATCGGAAAAAAATTTAACAAAAACTTTTCAGCCGATATTTTTTATCTTTTTGTAAAAGATATAAGTTTGCCGAAAACAATCAACGGAATCGGTCTTAATTTAAAATTTAAGGTTGATAGAAAATAAAAAAAGATAGATGTTAAAACAAATTGTGCGAAGGTTTTGAGTCAAATAGAACGCGCCTGAGTCAAAATGAAAAGATTTCGTCCATCATTAATCATCCACAATTTACTCTTAGTTCAGCTTTGATCAACGCCGAATTTCAAGACTTTGCCTTGCGTTAGTTTGCCGCCGTTTATCAAAAAGTGTTCATAAAATTCTTTATGTTCATCTGACATTTCCAAAATTTTCGCGCCGATCAAAAACTTACCGGACGAAGTCGGCTCACTAAGTTGTTCATATCGCCGCCCGACAACTTTCATACTAATTTTCCCGTTCGGCAAATCAAGTTCGGCATTAAGAATCCGTTCTTCGCCGACCAAATAATTTTCCTGCAAACGAATGGAAGAAACCATAAAGCCAATACCGGACTGACTCAAATCCCTCGTTTCACCATTGATATAAAGAGGAATTTTCGGCATTTGCAGTCTGCCCGTTTTGTTTTCCTGTTCAAAAGTTAATTTAATCGGCACTTGATACGAATAGCGCGAGCTGACGACTCGTTTTGCTAAAGTTTTGTTAAATTGGGCGAAAAATTCTCTTATCATTTGATTTTTTTTGATTGTAATTTTATAGAAAATCTAACAATAGATTTGCCTATTTATTGAATTGGTCTGAAAATAATTTTTGTCGGATAAAATACTTATAAACTTTTTTTGTAGAAATTTCAATTAAATTTTTACCTTTTTAAACTTTTTTTATTTTTTATACCGTTCAAAGTCTTTCCGTTATTATCTTTGCTTTGTAAGGCATAACTTTTGTCGGCGTTCACCTCAAACCAAAAAGACAATTTACCTGTTTTTCCATAAACGGCAGGTTCGGCAGTTGCCGTAAAAGTTTTGTTATCCGGGCGAAAGACAAAGTTTATAAACGTATCCGGTAGAATCGGGAGCTAGAATATCTTCGGGGAGAAAATCGCTTCCGATCAAAGTCGGAATGTCTCCGTAGATTCCTTTATTTTGCATCGCATAAACCATTTGCGCTTTATTTATGCGGTTGAGCATCTAGCTTTGCTTCATTTTGATGAGTTTCAATTTTCAGCCCGAAGAAATAATTTTTTCCTTCTTTTTTAATCACTTTTTCCGCTTCTTCGTTAACCGTCAAAATCACCCAAACATCATTTTCCCGCCGCAATTTTATTTCCTGTAGTCCGAGTTGATTTGTATCGTTATCCGGTAATTTGGCAGTAACGGTTGCAAACTTGCCGGAAATTATCTCGCCGCTTATAGAAACATCAGCCGGAATCCGGCTGGCGAGTGGCGCAAAATCAACTTGCAAATCTTTCAACTCGTTTTCCGTCAAACCTTCAATCGCCGGACGCAAATTTGTCAGAAATATCGCCTCACGAAAATGCTGTTCGCGTAAATCTTTATAAAAAATTCTAACCGTGTCAGCCGGAGAATTTGGAGAAATTGAAATTTTCGTGCCGCTTTCTGAAATATTTGATTCAGTTATGTTTGGAATTTTTCCGGTCTGAACGCTCAATTTTTCATCAATGCTTTTTTCTTTCGCGGCTTCGACCGCACATCCGAAATTTAGTAAAACCGAAATTATTACTGCGTAAAAAAATAAATTTGGACTTATATTTTTGAGAAATATGCTGTTCAACATAATTGCCGTCTCCGAAATTTTATTGTATTTTAGCGGGAAATCGAAAGGTTTTGCTGAATAATTAAGTTCAGCAAAAAAATTATAACTCAAATTGTTTAAAAAGTGTAAAAAATTTTTAACTTTTTTGGAAAAAACATTGAATTATTCGTTTTAAGTAGTCGGACACAATTATCTTATAGAATAGTTGAAGTCCGAAAAATTGATTCTTAAAATACTTCCCACTGCTCCGAGAATCTGTCTGACCGAGTAGTGCAATTGTGCTTTATCAATATAATCTGACGGACTCAG
>JBBSIE010000034.1:0-36513 GCA_038232235.1 Pyrinomonadales bacterium
AGTTTCGCGGATTGTCAAAAAACAGTTTTTATTTCACTTGAAAGAGTGTGAGTTTCGATTCAATTACAGAAAAGAAAATCTCTACGCTTTGCTTTTGAAAATTTGTAATGATAATGATCTTATCTAGTCTTGACCCTAAAAATATTCAATCATTTTTTTGTATTATTATTTTTTTAATATATTTTTGATGAAATGAAACTTTCATTTTCAGTAATTTTTTTTTGTAATTTGCTTGGTTAAGTTCTTATTTTAAACTATTTATATTTTTTACCTTAAATGATTAAAACTAAAGTATTTAAAGAATTTTGTCCGGCTAATATTTTGCTCAATTAGTAATTTTTTTGATATTAAATTTCCAGTTAATTAAATGAAATAACAAACATATTTATAATTTTTAGAATCACTTCGGTATTTACCTGATTTTACACATCAGATTATTTATATTAAATCTAAAATCCAACATCCAACATTACTTGAATAGTCGGTTGTAAAACACATAAGTCATTTATCTATAACAGTTAAAGTTCATTTACTATTTCTTTTGTTGGCAAATATAGTCAAATCGAATAAAATGTGTTTTTAGATTTGATTTTGTGTTTGTTTTTTAATTGATAAAATTATGTTTTTTGATGAAATTTTTGATGTTATTGTTATTGGTGCCGGACACGCCGGTTGTGAGGCTGCTTCAGCCTCAGCACGTTTGGGTTCTGAAACTGCACTTATTACTATTAATTTAGATTTAATCGGTCAAATGTCGTGTAATCCTGCTATTGGTGGAATTGCCAAAGGACATATTGTTAGAGAAATTGATGCGCTCGGAGGTATTATGGGGCGAGTTATTGACCGCACCGGTATTCAATTTCGTCTCCTAAACCGTTCACGTGGTCCTGCTGTCCAGTCACCCCGCGCTCAAGCTGATCGCGCACTTTATAGAACTGAAATGCGCCGTGTTTTGGAGGCTACTCCTAACTTGCATCTGCGCCAAGGACTTGTTGTTAATTTAATCGTTGAAAATAATGTAGTTATCGGTGTTGAACTTCAGGATACTCGTAAATTTAGTGCTAAAGCTGTTGTTGTCGCTACAGGAACTTTCCTAAATGGTACTGTCCACACCGGACAAAGAAAATTTTCTGCAGGTCGTGCCGGTGAACCCGCTTCAATTGAGTTAGCCCAAAGTTTAAAAAATTTAGGTTTTCCGGTTGGACGTTTAAAAACAGGAACCCCGCCCAGACTCGATGGCAGAACAATTGATTGGGATGCCTTTGAAATCCAATTGCCTGATGAGAAACCAGTTACATTTTCTTTTTCAACTGAAGAAATTTTGCAACCTCAGATTAATTGTTATATTGGTTTTACGAACGATAAATTACATAATAAAATTCGTGAAAATTTACATCAATCTCCTTTATATTCCGGTAAAATTAAAGGTATTGGTCCACGTTATTGTCCTTCTATCGAAGATAAAGTTGTAAAGTTTTCGGATAAAAATCGTCATCAACTTTTTCTTGAGCCTGAAGGACAATTTACTAATGAAGTTTACTTAAATGGATTTTCAACTTCTCTTCCCTCGGATTTGCAACTGTCTTTACTTAAAATGATTGATGGTTTTGAAAATGTTAAAATTATTCGCCCCGGTTATGCAATTGAATACGATTTTATTGATCCTAAAGAACTTAAACCTAATTTGGAAACTTCCCGTATATCAGGACTTTTCTTAGCTGGTCAAATAAATGGAACCACAGGTTATGAAGAGGCTGGTTGTCAGGGTTTAATGGCTGGAATTAATGCAGCCTTTCATTTTCAAAATAGAAGTTCCTTTATTTTAAAACGCAATGATGCTTACATTGGTGTGTTAATTGACGATTTAATAATAAATGGTGTAGATGAACCATATCGAATTTTTACCTCTCGCGCTGAAGCACGTTTAACTCTCCGACATGATAATGCAGATCAAAGACTTTCTCCTTTTGCTAAAGAAATTGGGCTTTTGGAAGACTCAGATTGGATTAAATTTAATAAAAAACGTAATCGTATTGCTAACCTACGTAATACTTTAGACAATACTCGATACAAACGATCAGATGTAACATATTCTGCTGTTTCTCAATTTTTAAATAGTGATTTAGGTGATTCAATTACATTGTCGCAATTATCTCACAGACAAGGTATTACCCCGGAATTTATCTATCGGCTTCTGCCTGCTCAAATTCGTTCGGATATTAATTTTGCCGATCTTGAAACATCTCTAGCTGATTCTCTCTATTCTGGATATATTTCAAAACAGAATAGTGCTAATGAAAGAATCAATCACAATGATTACCTAAAAATTCCGGCAGATTTTAACTTTTCCCTATTAAGTGGTCTTTCAAACGAAATGTCTGAAAGGCTTACCAGAGCGAATCCACAAACTTTTGGTCAAGTTCGTAATATTCCGGGTTTAACACACTCCGCAATATCCACTGTTTTAGTTGGCTTGTCCTTAGGAAAATAACAATTTTTTGTTTCAATATTGCTAATAAATATGTGGCACGTTTTACATTAATAAAATGTGTAATGTAAAACGTGCCACATATTTATTAGCAAATAGAAATAGGCTAAAAAAATAAATTATGGTAAGTTATAATAACAAATAAATAGAAAAAATTAAAAAAATGGGAAAAATAATAGCTGTAGCAAATCAAAAGGGAGGAGTGGGAAAAACAACAACTTCAGTAAATTTAGCAGCAGGATTAGCAGTTGAGGAAAAAAGTGTATTATTAGTTGACGCAGATCCACAGGGAAATGCGACATCCGGATCAGGTATAAAACGTACATTGGCGCAAAAAACTCTATATAACGTTTTGTTATTAGGAGAAAAACTAGAAAATGTAATTCAAAAAACAGAGTTACCCTTATTATGGGTATTACCGGCAGATAAAAATCTAGTTGGTGCAGAAGTGGAACTGGTGGAAGAAAATGAACGCGAATTTAGATTGAAAAAAATATTAAATGAGGTAAAAGAAAAATATGACTACATAATTATAGATTGTCCGCCATCGTTGGGATTACTAACAATAAATGGTTTGACAGCGGCAGATTCGTTACTTGTTCCGATACAATGTGAATATTATGCTCTTGAAGGAGTAACAGAATTATTTGATACATTGGCTAGATTGAGAAGAGGTTTAAATCCAAAATTAACTATAGAAGGATTATTATTGACAATGTATGATGAGAGAACAAATTTGTCAGCGGCAGTAACAAAAGATTTAAGAGATTTTTACGGTTCACAAGTCTTAAAGACAGTAATACCAAGAAATGTAAGGCTTGCGGAGGCTCCCAGTTACGGAAAACCCATTATATTATATGATATTCGTTCAAAAGGTGCGGAAAGTTATATCCAGTTAGCCAAGGAGATACTGAGTCATGAGTAGAAAAGCATTGGGGAGAGGAATTAGTGCGTTATTAGGTGAAGAAAATGGAAAAGATACAAAAGAAGAATTTATTGAAATTGATTTAGATTTAATCGAACCGAATTCACAACAACCTAGATTAAGATTTGAAGAACAAGGATTAGATGATTTAGCTCAATCAATAAAAGTTAACGGAATAGTCCAACCAATAATTGTAAGAAGAAAGGGCGGAAAATATCAGTTAGTAGCAGGAGAAAGAAGGTGGAGAGCATCTCAAAAAGCGGGTTTGCAGAAAATTCCGGCAATAATAAAAGAGATAGCTGATGAAAAACTTTTAGAGTTGGCATTAATAGAAAATATTCAAAGACAGGAGTTAAATTCAATAGAAGAGGCAAAAGCTTATAAAAATTTAATTGACAAGTTAGGACTAACTCAGGAAATGATAGCGGATAGAGTCGGCAAAAATCGGACGGTCATAACAACTTGTTTGAGATTGTTGAAATTGCCCGAGGATATTCAAAAACTTGTTGAATTAGATAAAATCTCAGCCGGACATGGGAGGGCATTATTAATGGCGGAAGATATAGAATCCCAGAGAAATGTTGCAGACAAAATTATAGAAATGTCTTTATCAGTTAGAGAAACTGAAAAAATTGTAAAAAGGTTGAAAAGAAACGCAAACTTAACTGTTGAAAATAAACAGTTTATCCCAAAAATAGATGCGGACACACAAAAAGCTGAAGTGAAATTAAAAAGGATTTTAAGTTCACAAGTTAAAATAATACCTGATGGAAGAGGAACAGGTGGTAAAATCGAAATAGAATATTACGGAGAATCGGACTTAGATAGAATCTATCAAATAATTGTTAAAGAAAGGGTTGAATAAATATGGAGCAAAAACGATTAACAGAAATGGTATCTTGCGCGGGTTGAGCGGCAAAACTTGCGCCAAGCGATCTTGCTCAAGTCTTGAGCAAATTACCTAAACAAAATTTTACGACGGATGTATTAGTCGGCTTTGATACTTCCGACGATGCAGGTGTATTTAAATTGAATGAAGAAATCGCGCTGGTGCAAACAGTTGATTTCTTTACACCTATCGCTGATGAACCACAAATCTTTGGACAAATCGCGGCGATAAATTCACTAAATGATATTTATGCAATGGGCGGAGAACCGCTGACGGCACTTTCTATTGTTTGCTATCCTCAAAAAGGTAACTGGGACGTGCTGGAAGAAATAATGTTGGGTGGACAAATAGAGTTAAATAAAGAAAACGTAGTGGTTTTGGGCGGACATTCGGTGGATGATAAAGAAATAAAATTCGGCTATTCAGTAACAGGAATAATCAATCCGCAAAAGATCATAAAAAATTCAGGGGCGAAAGAAGGAGATGTTCTGGTATTGACAAAACCTATCGGAACAGGGGTTATTAGCACAGCAATCAAATATAACAAGGCAAGCGAAAAAATTAAAAATGAAGCATTAAAAATAATGACTACTTCAGCGAAAAAAGCATCTAAAGTAATGCAAAAATTAGGGGCAAATGCTTGCACGGATATTACAGGATTTGGATTTTTGGGACATTCCTTTGAAATGGCAAAGGCGAGCAACGTAACATTAGTAATAGAATCGAAAAAAATACCGTTGTTAACGGATGTAATAGAACTAATTCGAGGAAAAATGTTGACGAGAGGTGATAAAAATAATCGTGTGTATGTTGGAGATAATATAAAATTTAGAGAAAATATAGCCGGAGAAATGCAGAGCGCATTGTTTGATCCACAGACCGCAGGCGGTTTATTAATAAGTCTTGAGTCAGAGAAAGCCAAAAAATTGGTTGAAGAAATTGAAGGAGCGAAAATAATCGGGAAAGTTGAAGCTCTAAAACAAAATTTGTTGGAAGTAATTTAACGTAAGTTTCTTATTCTAAGGAGTTTACTGAATTTTAGAAAGTGATTTGGAAGTAATAATATGCAGTACTTATTTATATTTGAATCAATCGGGACTTCGGAATTAATGCTGATTGGGTTAGTTGCGTTAATAGTATTCGGTCCTAAAAAAATACCGGAATTAGCGCGAACAGTAGGA
Source organism: Pyrinomonadales bacterium (assembly GCA_038232235.1). Classification (GTDB taxonomy): domain Bacteria; phylum Acidobacteriota; class Blastocatellia; order Pyrinomonadales; family Pyrinomonadaceae. The sequence continues at coordinate 5,484 of JBBSIE010000034.1, forward strand.
AAAGTGATGACCGAATTTAGACGTTCGACGGATGACTTTAAAAAAACCTGGGAGCGTGAAGCGGGATTAGAGCCGGGAAGCGGAAATATCGAAAGTCGTTTGAATAATTTTTTAGGAAATTCCGACAAAGTTGAAACCGGAATACAGAATAATCAAGAAATTTTTTCACCTGAAATAAAACAAATAAACAAGGAAGATTTTGATAGGAAACTCCCGCAAGAAATAGTTCAAAAAACGGTAGAGGTCAAAGAAAACTTAACAAATAAAAGCGATTGGCTCTAATTTATCAAAGAATTTCGATCAAATAATGGAATTTGAAGAATTAAAGGAAGAAGAACTGGGCGGACAGATGTCATTTTTGGGACATTTGGACGAATTGCGCCGAAGGCTTGTAAACTCAGTAATAATTCTGGTGATTGCATTCACACTTTGTTGGTTTGTTTCAGATAAAATTTATGATTTTTTGTCAATACCGATTCGGCAGGCACTATCTGATGCTGAAAGACGCGAAATCCCGGTGGAAGGTTTAACAGGAAATGAAAAAGTTTTATCGCTTAATAATTTAAAAGAAGGCGACTCCGGGCGTTATGTATTTGATCGTGCCACAAAACTCGGAATTACTATCGTATCGCCGGGAACTTCCGTAACAGCAAATGTAGCAAAAGATGAAAAAGGTAGATTAGGTCTTTTCACAAATGAACAAATAATTACGAGTAATGCGATCATTCCGCAAGGCATAAGGCTTCCGGTAGATTTCAGCGCACTGGATAAAAGCCAGCCTAGCGCAGAAGAGAGAATGATTGTAACTACTGCAATGGAACCGTTTACGCTTTATGTTACGGTTTCGCTTTACGCGGCAATAGCTATTTCCATTCCATTTCTGCTTCTACAAGTCTGGGGTTTTATTTCTCCGGCACTTTATAAGCACGAACGCTCGTATGTTACTCCATTCATTGCACTTTCATCAATTTCGTTTGTTGTCGGCGCGGCTTTCGCCTATTATGTGCTTTTTCCACCGGCGGCGAAATATTTGCTTGGACTAGGCTCTGATTTTCGCTTATTCTTGAAGGCAAGCGATTATTTCGATCTTATTACAATAATAATGCTGGCGATGGGAATTATTTTTCAAATGCCGGCGATTGCATACGTATTAGCAAGAATCGGTTTAATCTCAGCGGGACTTTTGGTGAGAAGCTGGAAAATTTCGCTGATCGTGATTTTGATTGTCGCGGCGGTTGCATCACCAACCGCCGATATTCCGAATATGATGCTTTTTGCCGCGCCAATGATAGTTTTGTATGTTGTTTCTATATTTATCGCGTGGTTTTTTGCTAAGAAAAGACAAACTGATGTTGAAGTAGAAAACCTTTAATTACATAAAAAATTTCGGAGGAGGTTGTGAAGATAACATAGGTTGTAAAATAAACGTAGTTTTAGTGTAATTTCCAGCGTTAATTAAGACAATTTGAGAATTTGGTAAATTATATTCTTTCATCAAATAATTTTTTGCTTTAATTGCCCGTCGCTTAATCAATTCAGCTTCATCGCCATTTCCCGTAAAATATGCGATGTAGCCAATTAATTTCGGTTCGTTTTTCAAATAATAGGCAAAATTGTCCAAATGCGCTCTTTCTGCTTCCAAGTTGACTTTCGTATAAATATCAAACCAACCTGAGTGAACTACAATATCACCTATTTCAGCAGTAGCTTTAGCAGATTTTGTTCCTTGATAAGTCTTATTTGTGTTTTCTTCAGTTAACTGATTGTCAAAAATTTGGTTTAGCATTTGTCCCAAACGATAACCAGCCAGCGCAATTTGTTCCTGAGCAATTTGAAACGACTGTTTTTTGTAGGCTTCCGAAGGTGCTTCGTTACGAATAAGAGTCAGTGGATAAAGTTTTGTCGAAGCGATTTGGAAACCTTCCTGCTGCCATTTGTCGAATTGACCGAATTCTAAACGACTTTGCATTGTTGAATAAGGGTACTTTTTCATAATCTCCTGCGCGATTGGCGGAATATAATCCGAATCGCAAGCGTCGAAGAAACGCGGAATATTTCGTCCGATGATCGAATCCCAATACCAGTGCAAATTCAAACGATTTTCGCCGGTCGCATCTTTCGGCGAAAGAAGAAAAAGATTGCCGCCTTGGTCACCTTTCGGTTCTACGTCGGTAACGCGCCCGGAATCGTGCAGCGGTTGGTGAATATCGCCGACGAGATGCAGAATCCAAGCTAAAGCAATGGCTTTGTCTTCGTCGGACACAGAACTATCGCGCAGCATTTTATCAAATGTGTGAATGCGTTCCAGCGCATTTTCTTCGTCGGATTTCAAGTCCGTAACAATTTCGACTTTTCCGTTATTTTCACGCCAAAAAGTGTCGAGATAATGCCACGTTCCGTGATGATATTTGGCATATCTGGTCTTAAATTTTTTGTCCCGCACAATATCTGCCCAAGTGCTGGCAATCATAAAAAGTTCGAGCTGTTTGGCGGCATCAGAACGCGAATCCTGAAGATAAAAAACGCTTAAATCCGAATCTTCGGGCGCACTCAAAAGTAATTTCACAGCCTGTTCACGCGTGTGCGGCGACATTTGCTGCCAAGCGATATATGCGACGAGTTTGTGTCCCGTGTCGTCCCAAGCCGATGCGAATGAAACGGAAGTAAATATAATTATAAAAATTAAAAAAATTTTAGAAAGCCAATTTTTCATAATGTTTTTCCTGATTTACATAAATTATTTTAGCGAAAATAAAAAAAATAAGAAAGCTAAGAAAAAAAAAAGAAAAAGTTAAAGATTAGTAATTTATCAATTTTGTTGAAAGACAAACATCGAAGGGAAATAATCATCAGAGTTATTGCAGATCTTTCCCCGTCATACGTCTTACAAACGATGACTCTTATTGAAAATAGTTATAAGGAGAAAAGAAAATGCAGGCAGTTTTAGATCAAAATCGGATAGCAGAAGCATATATCACCCGCACAAACGGCGCGTTCGGCAATAAAATCGGTATTGTCGGGAAAATTTTCGGATGCTGGCATAAACAGTTGAGTCGTCCTTTTACAAACAGGAACGCTTCATATCGCGCTTGTTTAAATTGCGGCGCACGAAAACATTTCGATACGCAAACATTAAAAACTTCGGGTCCGTTTCATTATCCTCCGGCAATATCGTTTAATAAAACTTAAATGATGTTCACAACTCACGAATTCACCTTACAAGCGCGGTTTTTATTTTACGCCGCGCTTTTTATATTGAATTCAGATGTTTTATTAAAGGGAAATGAGTATTTAAACTTTTGCGATTGCCACCAAATTTTCACGGTCGGAAACGACAACCCCGCCCGGTTTTTCTTCGGTTACGGCAAACATTTTAGGCTTTTTAACTTTCAATTCCGTATCAATCGGAACGATGACTTCCCCGTTTTCATTAACATCGAAAATTCCGGCACTAATTGGATATTTATCGTTTTGCGTTTCGTCAAAAACCCAGAGTTGGTAAGTTGCTTTTGCCGGATTATTGACAGGCATACCGTGAAAAGTTACGTATCCTTTTTGCAGTGAATTGCTCCATACCACATCGCCCGAAATATTTTTCTCACCTTTCGGCGGTTCCAATTTTGTTCTAACAATGTCCGGTGCGGCAGCGATAAGCTGATCACGTCTTTGAAGAATAGATAACTCCGGTGTCGGCGTTTGAATTGTTTTAGATTCTTTGACAATTTCTTGTTGCGGCTGAAAACGGGTTGCCCATAAGTTTATAGCCAATAAAGCGCACGCTGCTGCTGCGATTCCCCAACCTAACCATTGCCAAAAAGGACGCTTTTCGGCTGCTTCGAGGTTAATTCCGACCGTTTCCGTGTTCAACGAACCGAAACTTTGTCTGTTATTTGTTTCGGAATTTACAACTTCCGGGCTGAAATAATTTTCAGCATTACTTAAAATTTTTGCCCGCAATTTTTCAGGCATAACGACCAATTTAACATCAGACATTCCGATAGCCGCCGCCGTTAATTCAAATGAGGAATTATTAACCCAATCGGGAAATTGATTTTTAAGTTGTTCGAGTTCCATCAATTCTTCTTTGTTCAAGTCAAAAATCGCTTGGTCGGAAAGAAGTTCCAGCATTCTCTCTTTTATTTCGTTAGTCATGCCGTTACCTCCTTACCATTTTCTGAGTCTCCTAACCCCAAATCTTCTCTAACTTGAATCAAACCGCGTCGGGCGTGTGTTTTAACCGTGCCGAGCGGCATATCAAGAGCGTCTGATATTTCTTGGTGCGAATATCCCTGAACTATCGAAAGGTGCAGAACTTGTCTTTGTTCGGGGCGCAAATTTTTCATTGCCTGCGCTGCTTCTTTTGCTTCTACGCAAACCTGAATATCCTGATCGCTGTTTTCAGGCTCACTTAAAATATCTTCCAAAGAATCAATATTTGGTCGCCGACTTTCTTTTCTCAACCGATCAATCAGTCTGCGCCGCGCAATCATCGCCACAAATGTCGTTTCAGATGCTTGATTTTCGTCAAACCGTTCGGAATTTTTCCAAACGTCAATAAAAATTTCCTGAACGGCATCTTCGGCTTCTTCTGAATTTGACAACATTCGCAAAGCCAATGACCAAACTAACCCGCCGTAAGCGTTCAAGCACTCTTGAACGGCACTTTTTTCTCCTGATGCGATGCGTTTTAAGATAGATTGAGCCACAAATTAAAATTCCTAAAAATTATTCGGATTTTAACTTAAAGCTAACCTATTCAATAAACTTTGCCAAGTCTGCAAACACTGACATTGCGGTTAATATCCTTCGATAAGTGAATTAGAAATTTAAATTTCAGTCAGGATATTTTATTAAACGCCCTTTGAATGACAATAGTTCCTTTTTCAATAATCTATAAATGAAAGCAAAAAATTTGGTATTATTATTTGCCTTCCAATAATTTATTCGCTTATTTCAGAAATATAGATGCAAAAAGGAATTTCTTTGTAAAGTCGAAAAGTTATTTTTAGTGTTTATACGATAAAATATTATTTGTTTTTACTGTATTGAGTTAGATTTTAACGAAGCGGTTTTCGGGCATCGCCGGCTTTCGATTTTAGATTTAAGCTGCGCCGGACATCAGCCGATGCTTTCCGAAGACGGTGAAACCGGCGTGGTTTTTAACGGCGCGATTTACAATTTTCGTCCGCTGCGCCGCGAACTCGAAGCCGCCGGATGCAATTTCAAAAGCCAAACTGACACGGAAATTTTGATTCACGGTTACAAAGAGTGGGGAATTGACTGCTTAGCCGAAAAAATCGAAGGAATGTTTGCCATCGGGATTTGTGAATTGATAAAAAAATCGCCGAACATTTTAAAAACGGTTCGGTTGTTTTAATCGGAAAAATCGCGGTTGATGCCGAGCAGAAAGTTAAAATTTTGAGCGATGTCGAAAATGTGCATTTTCTCGGAAGAAAACCATATTGGGAATTGCCGAACTATTGCAAAGGCTTTGATGTCGCACTTAACCCTTTTGCCATCACTGAATTAACATTGGCGGCAAATCCTCTGAAAGTGCGCGAATATCTCGCCGCAGGTTTGCCGGTTACTTCAACTGATATACCGGAAGTCGCAATTTTAAATCGTTGCCGCATCGGACGAAATCACGAAGATTTTATTCGGCAGATTGAAGAAGCATTGAAAAATCCGCGTTCGCAAAAGGAGATCAGCGATTCCGTAAAAAATGAAAGTTGGGAAGCGCGGTTGATGAATTAAGAGAGATAATGAAAGCGCGAATTTAAGCGAGAAGGGAAACAATATTTTCCAGAAACGAATGAGTTTGCTGAAGAAAACTTTGATTCGTCGCTAATAACAAAATAATTGTTGAAACGATGATTATTGAAATCCAGAATATAATTCCAAAATCGAACAGATTAAACGCGGTCGAATTAAAATTAATTTCCGCTAATTGAAGCAGACGGCGAACGCGCCGCGTTACAAAATCGGTTTGTTCGGTCAACAAAAATGCGCCCGAAGGCATTGCAGGTTTTGAATTGTCGGGAACAATTCGCGCGATTTTGACGAGTGCGGAAGCAAGATTGAGTGCTGTTAAATTGCCACCTTTTTGCGCGGCGTATTCATCGGCGGCGGATTCGACATTTTTCGCCCACGCATCGTCAAGTCTGCGCCCGAACGGAAACACAAGCAAATCGCGGCAGACGCGCATCAAAGTGCGTTTGAAATTATCGCGGGCGGCAAGATGTCCGTATTCGTGAGCAATCGCCGCCTGCAATTCCCGTTCATTTAACGACTCGAAAATTTGACGGGCGATGAACATTTGCGGGCGAAATATGCCAACAACCGCAATTACCGGAAACGAATGTTTTATACAAAAAACCGGAACGGCAGCGTCGGGAATTTCGATTGCTTCGGCATTTTCGAGCCAATCGGAAACAAGTCGGCGCGTTTTCCACCAAGTTCCGAAAATGCGGTAAAACGCCGCCGTAATTCCGACAGTCGAAGCGACGGCAATCGCGCCGAGTTTGAAGCTGACATTTTCGCCGCTCGAATGCGGCTCAAACAAAAGATACGCAGGAAGAAGAATAGCAGCTACAAAGATAAATGTGCCGATAAACGGAAAAATACGTAATGCGAAAATAGTTTGCGCCCGCCGCCGCGCTGTCCAATTTTCGGCAATTGGCGAAAGAACGCGCCACAGAAAAGCTGCTGCTGCTGAAATTAATAAATTTAAGACCAGAAGCAGCGCGAACATCAAAGAAATTCCAAGCAAAAAATACATTTGCAATTATTCCTCATCTTCAAGACTGCGGCGTTTTTCCTGAATGAGCCGCTCAAGTTCACCAAGTAAAACACGGTCGTGGTCGCTGACCGCATCAACAATACAAGCCAAAACGGGTTCGACGCGCTCAGTTCCGGCATCAAGCAGAGTGCTGATTACATCTTCGGTTACGCCGCGTTCCAACTCTTCGGGCGAATAACGCGCCGAATACAAAAAAGCGCGGCTTTCTTTACGCCGTTTGAGCAAGCCTTTTTTATACAGGCGGTCGAGCGTCGTCATTATCGTCGTATAAGCGATGCGTTCACCAAAAGCTGCTTCTACGGTGCGGACGCTGACTTCTTTCCGTTTCCAAACTTCACTCATTGTTTCGCGCTCCAACTTACCGAGCGAAGCGATTATCGCTTCGCTCGGACGATTGAAACCGCGCAGCAAAAATTTTGGCATCTTCATATTCGTCGAGTATAAGTAAAATACATCACAAGTCAAGAACTTTTGAATTCAAGCGTAATTATTCTTCAATCAATAAGTTGAAATTTATTATTTCTATCAAAAGTTTCGGAAAACTTGCGAAATTCATTTTTCCCAAGTTTTTAATCATATTTTTCCTGCAAATCTTTTCTTTTCGGTTGACGCGGAGAATGATAAGTTTTATAGTTTTTTATTCACGCCGGGGTGGCGAAATTGGTATACGCACCAGACTCAAAATCTGGCGGGAGCAATCCCATGTCGGTTCGACTCCGACCCTCGGCATTCTTTAATACATTCCTAAAGTCTTCAACTTTAATCAAATAGCTTACTTTAAAGAAGTTTATCTGTGCCAATAATGTTTTTGCATTACGTGACTATTTTCCACAAATGGTGCAAGAAAGATACACGGCGTAATTGAAAGAGTTTTGATTGTTACGACGGGTGATTTGATTAAACAGTTAGCGAAAATTATTGCCGCCGCAATCTTTTGAAAGGTAAATTTATTTTTAGAATCAAACAACCTTTTTTCCTCAGACACAGCAAATTTATTGCAAATAATCCTGTAACCAATATGGCAAAATATATGCCATATTATTCTAAATAAAGGGAAACAATGAGCGAAAGATTGAGTTTGCTGAGAAAAATCAAAAATCAATTATCAAAATACGTTAAGTATTTTCTAATTTTATCCGGTGTCGAAAACTGTGGCGAAAAGGTAAAACAAACTATTTTGACACATCTGTCAGAGATGAAATTCTTCGGTTTTTTCAGCAAAATCCAGTAGATCAGCGGTTGTATTTTAGCTGGAAAGACTGGCACGCACTTTGCAATTATTATTTACGAAGGAAACGGAAGATGGTCAAGTAAAAAAGCAAACACCCATCGGAAAAGAGATAGAGATGATCGACAGAAGGGCAGAACAAGGGCAGAACAAGGGGGAAACAGCCGGTTAATGATAGGTAATCGGCTGTTTTTATATTTTAAAGTGAGGTAAAGTTATGAAAAATTATTACAGAAGGCAAAATTCATCAAAATTCATACGGAAAAATTCTTTGACGGCAGTTCTTATCGGTTGTCTTGCCATAATTGTTGGTTTAGCAGTAACATTCGGAGTAATTTTGCCGAATCGAGCAAACGGGCAAGCACTCAAAGCGGACAATTCGACGACAAGCGGAGTCAACTCAAATGATTCTTCAAAATTAAACGGCAATCCGCGTGCGGCGACGGCTTCTTATGCCGATGTTGTCGAGCAGACTTCGCCGGCAGTGGTAACGATTCGTTCCGACATCAAAACTAAAACGGGCGGACAAGATATGTCGCCGTTCTTAAATGACCCGATGTTTCGGGAGTTTTTCGGCGGCAAAATTCCGCAAATGAAACCGCAGCCGCGAACCGAACACGCTTTGGGTTCGGGCGTGATCGTCGGTGCGGACGGCACAATTTTAACCAACAACCACGTTGTTGACGGTGCGGAAAAGATACAAGTCGAACTTCTCAACAGAAAAACTTACGATGCGAAAGTTATTGGCACGGATCCGCTTTCGGATTTGGCGGTTTTGAAAATTGACGCGACGGGTTTACCGACGCTTCCGCTCGGTGATTCCGATAAAGTTCGGGTCGGCGACGTTGTTCTCGCAATCGGCAATCCGCTCGGACTCAGGCAGACCGTAACCAGCGGAATTATTTCCGCCAAAGGTCGTGCAACGGGAATTTCGGACGGAAGTTTTGAAGATTTTCTGCAAACGGACGCTCCGATCAATCACGGAAATTCGGGCGGCGCATTGGTTGATGTGGACGGTGAACTAATCGGCATCAATTCACAGATTTTATCGCCGTCGGGCGGCAGCATCGGTATCGGTTTTGCCATTCCTTCAAATATGGCGAAATCGGTGATGAATCAGCTTCTCAAAAACGGCAAAGTGGAGCGCGGAATGCTCGGTGTCGGCATCCAAAACTTGAATTCGGATTTGGCGCAAAGTTTCGGAGTAAAAGATGTAAACGGCGTTCTCATCAATTCCGTCAAAGCGGGAAGTCCAGCCGACAAAGCCGGAATCAAACAAGGCGATGTCATCACGGCAATCGGCGACGCAAAAGTCAGCGATACGAATGAACTCCGCAATCGGGTTGCCGGCACCGCGCCGGGAACTGAAATCGGTCTGACGGTTTCACGAAACGGCAGTGAACAAAATATCAATGTTAAATTAACGGAATTCAACCCCGAAAAAACAGCCGCAAATGATAACGGCGAAAATAATCCGGGTAATTCAAACGATTCGCCGGCAAGCGGAAAGCTCGGCGTTTCAATTCAGCCGCTTACTCCTCAAATTGCCAATCAGTTGGGATTGAAAAATGTTTCCCAGGGAATGGTTGTTACTGATGTGCAGACAGGAGGCAAAGCCGAAGATGCGGGTTTGCAGCAAGGCGACGTGATATTGCAGATCAACCGTCAAAATGTAAATAATCTGAACGATGTAAAAACGGCATTGGCGAAATCGGGCGAAAAACCCGCGCTGCTGTTAATTAATCGTCAAAATCAAACCATTTATATTACGGTTTAGTCAAATTGATTTTAACCTCATATCAAACAAAAGACTCGAATCAAAGTTTTTGATTCGAGTCTTCTCCATTTCAAACGGAAAAATCCGGGTGTTTAATCACTGGCGTGAATATTTGGACACTTTTATCCGTCTAAACTTTGTTATTCTTTATAAATGTCTTCGCGTGTCAACGGCAAATCGCCCGGTTCTCCTTGTGAAACGAGAATCTGATGCACTCAAGCCGTCTTTCACATCAACGCGCCCGTCCATATCGAGTCCGGTTGAATTGTGCGTGTGTTTGACGAAGGCATCGAACCGCACTTCATTAATTCGAGCGATGACGACAACGATTGCCGATGCACACAATAATTGCGGGAAATTATTTTAAGTGTCTATTGTGTAAAGCGGTCGTATTCCTGTTTGACGGCTTTATAACAATCGCAAGAGAAATGCTCCAAACCCTCACGGTCTGTGATATATTCCTGCGTGTTCCGCTTGCGCCGAACATTTTCATTTTTAATTAATCTTCTCTGACAAACTAGACGTAAAACCGCAAAATGTGCCATTCTACAAACGAAAAATGGTTTGAGGTAAAACATTGAAAGCAGAAGAAAAACGATTGGAAGAAGCGCGGAAACGCGAAAAGGATTGGAAACTTTGGGGCTGTTATATCAGCGAACGCGCTTGGGGAACGGTGCGCGAAGATTACAGCGCGAACGGTTCGGCGTGGACTTATTTTCCGTTTGAACAGGCGCGTTCAAAAGCCTTTCGCTGGAACGAAGACGGCATCGGCGGACTTTGCGACCGCAAACAGCGGATATGTTTCGCCGTTTCGTTGTGGAACGGCAAAGATAAATTTTTAAAGGAAAGATTGTTCGGACTCGGCGGCAACGAGGGAAATCACGGCGAAGATGTCAAGGAATATTACTTTTATCTCGACAATACGCCGACGCATTCGTATATGAAATTTCTCTATAAATATCCGCAAAACGAATTTCCTTATGACGAACTTCACGCGGAAAATGCAAGGCGCGATAAATCCGATCCCGAATATGAATTATTGGACACGGGAATCTTCGATGAAAACAAATATTTCGATGTTTTTATCGAATACGCCAAAGCCGATAACGACGACATCTGCATAAAAATCACGGCGCACAATCGCGGCGACGAAGCCGCGCCGCTGCACATTTTGCCGACCGTCTGGTTTCGCAATCGCTGGTCGTGGTATGAAAAATCGAACAAACCGCAGATGAAAAGAGCGCGTGTCAACGCGCACGGTCTTTCGGCAATTGAATTGTCGGAAGAAAAAAACGGCGATTACCGGCTTTACTGTGAAGGTTCGTCGCAGCTTCTTTTCACCGAAAACAACACGAATTACGAGAAAATTTACGACGGCAAAAACAATTCGCCGTTTGTTAAAGACGGAATCAACGATTTCGTCGTCGAAAACAAACAAGACGCGATAAACCCCGACCAAACCGGAACAAAAGCCGCCGTGCATTACGATTTTGAAATATCGCCGCATTCGTCCGAAACGATTTATTTGCGATTATTTAGTCAGCAGTCGGCAGTCGGCAGTCAGCCGTTTGAAAGCCACGACAAATTTATTGAAGACTGTGAAAAAATTTTTCAGCAGAGAATCAAAGAAGCAGACGAATTTTACGCTGATATTATTCCCGAAAATTTGAGCGACGACGCGAAAAACGTGATGCGCCAATCGCTTGCGGGAATGCTTTGGTCAAAGCAGTTTTATAATTACGTCGTCAAAACGTGGCTCGAAGGCGACGCGCCGTTTCCGCCGCCGCCGATTGGACACCAGACGGGACGCAACAGCGATTGGACAAATCTTTACAACGACGACGTGCTGTCAATGCCCGACAAATGGGAATATCCGTGGTATGCCGCGTGGGATTTGGCGTTTCACTGTATTACTTTGGCGATTGTTGATTCGGATTTTGCCAAACGCCAGCTCGTTTTGCTGCTGCGTGAATGGTATATGCACCCGAACGGGCAAATTCCCGCTTACGAATGGGCATTCGGCGACGTAAATCCGCCTGTTCACGCTTGGGCGGCACTTCGTATTTATCAAATCGAAGCGAAGCGGCGCGGCGTTGCCGACCGCGATTTTCTCGAAAAAGTTTTTCACAAACTGCTCTTAAATTTCACTTGGTGGGTGAATCGTAAAGACGAAGAAGGCAACAATGTTTTTGAAGGCGGATTTCTCGGTTTGGACAACATCGGCGTTTTCGACCGCAATATGAAACTGCCGCTCGGCGGACATCTCGAACAATCCGACGGTACGAGTTGGATGGCGATGTATTGCCTGAATATGCTGGCAATCGCGCTCGAACTCGCCAAAGAAGACAATGTTTATGAAGATGTGGCGAGCAAATTTTTCGAGCATTTCGTCTATATTTCCGATGCGATGAACAACGTCGGCAAAGAAAATACCGAACTTTGGAACGAGCGCGACGGATTTTATTACGACGTTCTGCATCTGCCGGACAGAAGAAATATTCCGATCAGACTGCGCTCGATGGTCGGATTGATTCCGCTGTTCGCCGTCGAAGTTTTTGAAAGCAAATGGTTTGACAGCTTGCCGGACTTTAAAAAACGCACCGAATGGTTTTTCAAAAATCTTCCCGAATTAACCGAAGACATCTCCTTTATGAAAAATTTGGGCAAAGACAATCGCCGCATTTTGTCTATCGTCAACGAACAAAGATTGCGCCGCATTCTCCGCACGATGCTGTCGGAAACCGAATTTTTGTCCGATTACGGAATTCGCGCAATGTCGCGTCATTATAAATCAAATCCATATATGATAGATTTGGACGGCAAACAGCACGCCGTCGAATACGAACCCGGCGAATCGCGTTCGGGACTTTTCGGCGGCAATTCAAACTGGCGCGGTCCGGTTTGGTTTCCAGTCAATTTTCTATTAATCGAGTCGCTGCAAAAATTCGATTTCTATTTCGGCGAAGATTTCAAAGTCGAATTCCCGACCGGCTCTGAAAAAATGCTGACGCTCTGGGAAGTTTCGCAGGAATTACAAAAACGTCTGTCGAATATTTTTCTAAAAGACAAAAGCGGAAGCCGCGCCGTCTACGGCAACATCGAAAAGTTTCAAACCGACGAACACTGGCGCGACCACATTCTTTTCTACGAATATTTTCACGGCGACAAAGGCTGCGGGCTGGGCGCGAGCCACCAAACCGGCTGGACGGGTTTAATCGCCAAAATGCTTCAGCAAACCGGCGAATACGAAGGCGAGAAAGGCGGCAAATATGTCGAAACCGGCAACCTGAAATCAACCGACGAAGCGGAACAAATCGAATAGATGTCAGACGAATTCAAACCGGAAACAACCGGACATTTCCGCCTTTTCGCCTTCGACGACCGGCGCGATTATCTGCCGTGGATTCTAACATTTTTAATTATTATCGCCGCTTTAATTCAGCTTCACATTCAAGGCAGAATTTGGTGGTGCAAATGGGATTCGCCGCTTATTATTTGGTCGAGCGACGCTTGGGGCAAACACAATTCACAGCATTTTTTTGATCCATACAGCTTCACGCATATTCTTCACGGCTTTTTATATTTCTGGTTTTTAACCTTAATTTTCGGCAAGCGCATCTCTCTCAAATGGCTGATGTTTTTCGCCGTCTTCATTGAAAGCGCGTGGGAAATTTTAGAAAACACCAACTCAATCATCGAACGCTACCGCACGGCGACGCTCGCGCTCGACTATTTCGGCGATTCGGTTCTCAATTCCTTCGGCGACATCCTAAGCTGCGCCGCCGGTTTCATCATCGTCCGCAAACTCGGCTTTTGGTTATCGCTCGCTTTGTTTATTTTGATCGAAATCGTCCTGATTTTCTGGATTCACGACAGTCTTTTAATCAATATTATCCAGCTTATTCATCCTTTCGATGCGATAAAATCGTGGCAATCGGGCGTTTAATTTGTCGGATAGAAAAAGGTGTGTAATTGAGTTAAACTTGCTAAAAAATCCCGTTTCTCAAAATTTGGTGAACAATGTGCTTAAACCTGTTTGAATGGAAGATATAATAAAATCATGGAATATTTAGACCCACCGGATTATATAGATAAACAAGAATTGATTTATTGGATTGATAAATGGTTTGTTCAAGAAACTGCTCAAGCAACTATCGGCAGAGAAATGAACGATGAAGAATTGAAACAATTTAAAAAGTTAATTGAATTTGGCTTGTGGGATGTTGTTTTCGATACCATTAAAATAACAATTGACGACGTAACACAAAATTAAAATATGAATTCAAAATCTATTGCTGAATCGCTCGCCAATGAATTTTTACAAGTAGCGAAACAATTTCAAGCTAATATCGAGCCGATAAAAGTTCTAAAATCGAGAACTTACAAAATTGCCGAAGCTAATGTTTTAGTTCGAGCCGCGACCGAAGGCAAAACAGGTAAATATTTTTTCGGATTGAATTATCTGACCGCCGAAGAAATGAACAATTTGGACAATCCTTTTATCGCTTTCGTCTGCGGTTCGGTTGAGCGAATTATAATTATCCCAGCGAAAGTTTTATTTCAGGCTTTGCCAAACATAAGCCACGACAGAAACGGCGAATATAAAATCAACATTGACCAAAATCTAACAATTGCGCTTTTAGGGCGAGGTAATAGATTTGACTGCACAGAATTTATCAACGCTTGGGAATTGCTTTTAAAACCTTACAAATATTCGGCAACTCAAAACACCGTCGAAGAAAGTTTGCACTCGGTAATTCAAGGCAGATTAATCGAAATCGGCAACATTCGCGGCTTTCACACATTTTGCCCCGACAAATCGAAAAAGTTTAACGATGTCGAATTAAGAAAGATTTCGACTTTAACTAAATGTCCCGAACTGCAATTTTCCAATTACGATTTGTTGCGGAAGATTGACGTAATTTGGTTTCGTGAAAAAGGAAAACATTTCATTCCCGAAAACGCTTTTGAAGTTGAGATGTCAACCGGAACTTGGTCGGGCGTTGGAAGATTGTCAACTTTAATTGAGTATCACAATGTCGGTCTGTATATCATTTCCAACACGCCGAAAAAATTTGAACAAGTAATTGACACTTTGGATTTTCACACCAGATACAATCACATAAAATCCGAAAACATCGGCGACTTGTATTCAGCAGAAAAGAATTTGAAAGAACTTCGATATTCAATCGGTTTATAATTGTTCTAAACTTCCACCATTTTGACGAAACTCACTCTGCTTTTTGTAGCTGAATAAACTGAAAAAAAGGAAATTACATACGCTGTGAAAGATTTTCAAAGAATGCGTAAATTTGAGGCATGTATGGAGCCACCTTTATAGCTAAATCTACTGCTTTGAAAGAAGCCTCCAATAAATTAATTCTTGACTTGGCTCTTTCTATCAAATTTGGCGACGGTTCTTTAAGAGCTAAATTATTAATGGCTTTTACATCTGCTAATAATTCTTCTTTATCCTCATTATTTATTGACGCGGATTTGATTACTTCTAAAATTCCAGCAATAGCTTTATCAAATTCAGGATTATTTGTAACGGTAATATTTTGAGTGTTATTTTGCCCACCTTGTTGGATTCCGCCGTAATTGCTTCCGTGAATGTTTGTTGTATTTTGAGTGATTCCAGAAGTTGTGTTTTGTTGATTTCTTCGATTTTCAACTTCTTCAATGCCAAGCGGAGTCATCCACAACGCGCCTTGATTGTTAAGAATTACTAAAAGATCATCATTAAGTTCCATCACTATTTTTATGAATTGTTCAGCAGGCATAATATTAACTACCTGAGCTACTTTGTAAGCTATAACTGGTTGAGAAGTTGTTCCTTTACAAAAAGAATGAAGAACTGACAGAACACGATAGCGTAAATTTGAATCACTTTTCATATTTGAAATTATATCGCATAAAAATATTTAGCCTAAAATTACTTTAATCTTTTGCAAAACTTTTGTTGCAAAAAAATGTATTGCGAATGGCTTTGAGAAATAAGTTTCTCAATTACAAGCCCGAACCTGCCGTGATGCCTTTTCATACCAGATTGCTCGGCACAGACCGGCTGGCGTTGTATTCGTTTATTCATTCGCTCAACGCAAATTTCGGGACGAGCGTTTTTGAGCCGGTCGCCGTCGCGCTGGCGAAGTCGAATTTCGCGGACGCGGAGGCGCAGATGAAGGCAGGCGAATATATCAGCGCGGGCGCGTTTCAGGTGATTCAGGCGATAATGACCGATTTGACCGCCGCGCAGGGAACGCCCGACAAAGCAACGGAAATCGAACGCATCAGAGCCGTTTGCCGCGCCGGAGAAATGATTAAGGTCAAGCCGACGAAGATTGATGTTTTCGTCGAAGCTGAGAGCGGTGAGTTGTTTTTGTTCGACATCAAAACGGCGAAACCGAATGCGGGCGGTTTCAAGGAATTCAAACGAACGCTGCTCGAATGGATAGCCGCCGTTTTAGCCGACACGCCGGATGTTCGCGTAAATACGCTGATTGCTATTCCGTATAATCCATACACGCCCGAACCTTACAACCGTTGGACGATGCGCGGAATGCTCGATTTGCCGCAGGAATTAAAGGTCGCCGAAGAATTTTGGGATTTCTTGGGCGGCGACGGCGCGTATAACAATTTGCTCGATTGTTTCGAGCGCGTCGGCATCGAATTGCGCGGCGAAATTGACAAATATTTTTCAAAATACAATCTTAAATAATCCTTTCATTGCAACCGTAATTTGAACGAACTATACTTGGTAGTTTAATTTCGATGGACGTTCAACTGGTTATTACTTTTTCGATTCTGATTGTCGCGTTGATTTTGTTTTTTACGGACAAAATTCCCGCCGATTTGGTTGCTTTGCTCGTCGTCGTCGCGCTCGGCGTGTCGGGCGTTTTGACTCCGCAGGAAGCGTTTTCGGGGTTTTCGCGTTCCGCCGTGATTACGATTTTGGCGATTTTTATTATCGCCGAAGCGTTGCGGCGCAGCGGCGTTACCGAACAGGTCGGAAATATTTTGCTGAAAGTCGGCGGCAAAAGTGAGTTGCGCCTTATTGTTGTGGTGATGATTTCGGGTGCGTTTTTGTCGCTGTTTATGAACAACATTGCGGCGGCGGCGGTTTTGCTTCCGGCGGTTTCGGGCGCGGCGCGGAAAGCGAAAGTCAATCTTTCACGGGTTTTGATGCCGCTCGCGTTCGGCACGATTCTCGGCGGCACGGCGACGCTTTTGACGACTGCCAATATTATTCTCAGTTCACTGTTGGCGGATAATAACATTCGAGGTTTTAGCCTTTTAGATTTTGCTCCCGTCGGCATTCCGCTGGTCGTCGTCGGCATTGCGTATATCGCGCTTGTCGGGCGAAAATCTTTGCCCGGCGAATCGCTGCTCGAACGAACTCAAGCTCCGTCCAAAAAAAATCAGGAAGATTTGGTCGAAACTTATCATCTCGACAAAAAACTTTTTCGCGCCGGTGTTCCTGAAAATTCGTTTTTGATTGGTAAAACGATTGCCGAATGCACTTTGCGGGAAGATTTCAAAGTAAGCATTGTCGCCATCGAGCGCGAAGGCAAACGGCTCGTTTCTATTTCGCCCGAAACCTTAATCGAAGACGGCGACATTTTGATTTTGGAAGGCGATGAAGAAGATTTTCGCCGCCGCGATGTCGAACCGTTTATGGAGCATCTCGCCTCGAGCGAATGGCACGAGCAGGATTTGCAGTCCCGCGCCGTTGATGTCGTCGAAGCGATGCTTGCGCCGCGTTCGCGTTTGATTGATCAAACTTTGCGCTCGGCGCATTTCCGCGAAAAATACGGTTTGACGGTGTTGGCGATTTGGCGTGCCGATCAGGAAATTTTTATCAATCTGGCGGACATTTCCTTGCAGTTCGGCGACGTGATTCTGCTTCAGGGTTCGCGTGAAAAACTGGCGGTTTTGCGCGACGATCCCGATTTAATCGCGCTGATGTCGAAAGAGGATCAAGCCATTACCGTGCCGAACAAAGGACGCGCCGCGCTGATGATTTTCGTCGCAACCTTGTTAACCGCTATTTTTGAGCCGAGTATTACGGGCGCGGTAATGCTCGGCGGTGCATTGGCGATGATGCTCATCGGAATTTTGACAACCGAGCAGGCGTATTCGGCAATTAGCTGGAAAACTGTTTTTTTGGTTGCCGGAATTTTGCCGCTCGGCATCGCTTTGACAAAGACGAATGCCGCCGGAATGATGGCGAACGGCGTTGTTACAATTCTCGGACCGTTCGGACCGCTTGCGCTGCTCGCCGGATTATTTTTGGCAACACTGCTGCTCGTGCAGGCGATGAACGGCGCGGCGGTGGCGGCGTTGATGGGACCGATTGCAATCAGCATCGCGCAGCAGGTCGGCATAAATCCGCGCACATTGGTAATGGGCGTTGCGTTGGCGACTTCGATGGCATTTATCACGCCGCTCGGTCATCCGGTCAATATTCTGGTGATGAGTCCGGGCGGTTACAATTTCCGCGATTTTATGAAAATCGGCTTGCCGCTTTCGATAATTTTATTCGTCGTTGTGATGATTATTCTGCCGCTCGTTTGGCAGTTGTGAAACGTGGAGCGCGGACGGCTCGTCCGCCAACGGAGTGAAACGACGCTGCATACGTTGTCAGTGTGTTTCAGAAAGACAAACGCTTCCAACGCTTCGCTTCGCTGACGTTGGCGGACGAGCCGTCCGCGCTCCGACTTTTAATCAAAAAAAATTCTCCACATTTTCCGTGATAAAACTCAAAATTTCTTCGTTCATTTCCGTATGAATCGGCAGCGATAAAACTTCGCCGACCATTTTTTCCGTAACCGGCAAAGCAAAACCGGAAGTGACGAATTCCGCAAAAGCCTCTTGCCGATAGAGCGGAACGGGATAATAAATCATCGCCGGAACACCTTTTTCCGCGAGATGTTTTTGCAGTTCATTGCGTTTTCCGTTTTTGACTTGAAGCGTGTATTGATGAAAAACGTGCGTCGAATGTTCTTCACGCACCGGCGTTTGCAGTTCGGCAATGTCTGCAAACGCTTCGTCATAAAAAGCGGCGACTTTTTGGCGGGCGGCACAATAATCGTCGAGATATTTTAATTTTATATTCAAAATCGCCGCCTGAATCGAATCGAGCCGTGAATTTACGCCGATGACCGAATGAAAATACTGTTTTGATTGTCCGTGATTAGCAATAATTCTCATCTTTTGCGCCAAATCGTCATCGTCAGTAAAAATCGCGCCGCCGTCGCCGTAACAACCCAAGTTTTTTGATGGAAAAAACGAAGTACAGCCGATATGTCCGATTATTCCGGCTTTTTTCACACGCCCGTCGCTAAACGTATAATCCGAACCGATTGCCTGCGCGTTGTCTTCGATGACGTATAAATTATGCTTATTCGCTACGCGCATAATTCCTTCCATATCACAGCTTTGCCCGAACAGATGAACCGGAACAATTGCTTTCGTTTTCGGCGTAATCACTTTTTCGATTATCTCCGCCGTAACATTAAAAGTGTTTTCGTCAACTTCCACCATCACGGGCGTAAGTTTCAGCAAAGACACGACTTCCGCCGTCGCAATAAATGTAAAAGACGGCACGATAATTTCGTCGCCTTCTTTCAAATCCAGAGCCATCATCGCAATCTGCAAAGCGTCCGTGCCGTTGGCGCACGGAATAACGTGCTTGATGTTTAGATAATTTTCGAGATTTTTCTGAAACGCTTTTACTTCCGGTCCGTTGATGTAAGCCGTTGAAGAAATACAGTTTATCACCGCTTCATCAATTTCGTTCTTGATTTTTTCGTATTGACTTTTCAGGTCAACCATTTGTATTGGATTCATTTATTTTTCCTTGCGCGAATAAATTATCGAATTTAAAACTCTGCAAATCAAAAAGCAAATGCGCCGTCGTTTTATTGACAATAATTTTTAACGCAAAGACGCGGAGGTACAGAGATGCAAAGTTATAATAATTTTTCATTGAACGCTTTAAATTTCCATAAAATTCTTTGCGTCTTCGCGTCTTTGCGCCTTTGCGTTAAAAAATCTTCCGCGATTTGTCGCCGACAACCGACAAAATGTAAGATGTAAATTCGCAAAAATTTCAAAAACCAAAAAAATTATGTCAAATTACGAAACAATTCTCGTGGAAAAACGCGGCGGCGTTGCCGTTTTAACTATTAATCGTCCCGATAAACTCAACGCATTAAATTCAAAAGTGCATTCTGAAGGCGTAGCGGCTTTGAACGAATTGCGAACGGACGACGAAGTTCGCGTCGTCGTCATTACGGGCGCGGGCGAAAAATCCTTTGTCGCGGGCGCGGACATTTCGGAATTTGCCGGTCAAACCGCCGTTACGCAGCGCGATTCGTTTCTCGAAAAAACGCTTTTTAATTCGATTGACACTTTTCCAAAGCCTGTCATTGCAATGATAAATGGTTTTTGTCTGGGGGGCGGCTGCGAACTCGCGTTGGCTTGCGATATTCGCCTTGCAAGCGAAAAAGCCAAACTCGGACAGCCGGAAATAAATTTGGGTATAATTCCCGGCGGCGGCGGAACTCAGCGTTTGACAAGGCTCGTCGGCGAAGGAAAATCAATGGAAATGATTTTGTCCGGCGAAATGATTGACGCAAACACGGCTTTAAGTTTGGGTTTAGTCAATCACGTTTACGCGCCCGAAGAACTGGAAGCGAAAACGATGGAAATGGCGAATAAAATCGCCGAAAAAGCACCGATTGCGCTGCAAATGGCGAAGGAAGCCGTCAAACTCGCGTCGCGCTCAAATTTGGACGAAGGAATGCGCCGTGAAGTTGACCTGTTTGCGATTTGTTTTTCAACAGAAGACAAAGAAGAAGGCGTGGCGGCATTTTTGGAAAAAAGAAAGCCTGTTTTTAAGGGAAAGTGAATTTTTGCCGGTCTGAGAAACTGTAATTGATCAAACTATAACAGTTCTCAAAATTATGCGACCAATGCCGCAAGCTCGCTAATTATTTGTTTAACTGATTGATTTAAGAAGTGCTTCGCGCATTTCTCCGGCGGATGCCCAGCGGAATTGGACTTCTTTGGCAATGGCAGTTTCGATGACGGCGGCGACGCGCGGCGGAATTTCAGGCAAACGCTGTGAAATCGGCACAATCGGTTTTTCAAAAATCGCCTTGACGGTTTCCGAAATTCCGGCGCGGGGCGAAAGGTCGAGCGCGTGTGCGCCGGTCAAAAGGCTGTAAGCAGTCATTCCGATGGCGTAAATATCGGACGGCGGACGAACTTCTTTGAAATCTCTGACCTGTTCGGGCGGCATATAGGCAATCGTTCCCGCCACGTCGCCGACCATCGTAACGCCGCTCATTCCCGTCTGTTTGAAACTTTTCGCTAAACCGAAATCGGTTAATTTTGCGGTGTATTTCGGATAATTTCCGTCAACCAAAATGTTTTGTTCTTTTATGTCGCGGTGAACAAAACCCAGCGAATGAGCAAAATGAAGCGCGTCAAGAGTTTGCTCGATAATTTTGACGACTTCCATATAATTCAGTTTGCCGCCGCGATGTTTGACGAGTTTTGAAGCATCCATTCCGCCGACATATTCCGAAACGAGGTAAACAATGCCGTTGTGTGTTCCGTGTTCGATATAGCTGACAATGTGCGGATGCTGAAGACTGGCGGCGACTTCGATTTCGCGCATAAAACGCTTGAGCGACTGCTCGCTGACGGCGACTTCGGGCAAAAGAGTTTTAATCGCAACGGCGCGTCCGTCAGACACGGCGCGTGCCAGCATCACGCTGCCCATTCCGCCTTGTCCGAGCATTTTTATCATTTGATAACCCGGAATCGGCTGTGGATTTCTCTTTAATTTTTCGCGGCAGTCATCGCAGACAAAGGAAAGTTTGGCATCGGGACGCGACGCTTCGGCTTTTGACAAAATCCCGCAGTTCAAACATTGGATCGTGATGATGGAAGGAATTGTTTGATTAAAATTTTGCGGCGTTTTTGAAGTAACTGCCGCTGTCGGCGCATCGGTTGTAACTCCAACTTCCAATACCGTTTCACCGCCTTGAATGCGGTCGCCGTGTTTCAAATGCGCCGTTTCAACCCGAATGCCATTGACGAATGTTCCGTTGGTCGAACTCAAATCACGAAGGAAACACTGCGGCGGCGCGATTTCCAACAGGCAATGATTGCGCGAAAAAAAACGGTCGTGCGGCAGACAAAACTGTGAATCTTCGCTTCGTCCGATTGTGAAAGTTTCGTGTTGTTCAAACGTGAAAACGCGCCCTGTTTGTGGTCCCGCGATCACGCGCAATGTTACGCGCATCAATTAAGTAACTTTTTCAAACTTTTTTAATAAAACATCGTCGGCTTTTATCTTACCAAAATCGCAAATAGGATAAAAACAATCGAACTCAAAATACTGACCGCTCCGAGAATCAAACCGGCAATCGCCATTCCGCGCCCGCCGTATTTTGTTGGTTCGTTACAAAGAATTGACCGATTCGCCATTGATAAAAAATTCCATATTGTCGCCGTCGTCGCGCACTTCCAAAACATTTTCCTGCGTTCCGTCCTTTATCGCCGAAAATTCCGCCCAGTCTATTTCATCTATTTTCTTCTGCGAATCGTGTCTGACAACGCGGTATTTTTGATTTTCCGAATCATTAAAAAAGCGTAATCCTGCTTTAACGGCTGGTTTGCGCTGTGAAATACCAACCCGAATCCCAAATCGCTGTTTTCTTCATTGACATTTCTGACGGTAATCCGCGTTACGGCATTCTCGGTTTTATAATTTCTTGTCGGAACTATTACGAAATAAGTTCCTTTTCTTTTTGAACTCATTATCGATTCGCCGCCTTTGTATTTCAAATTTCCATATTCGGAAAACTTTTCATTGAACAAAGATAATTCAATGTCATTCACATTGGTTTTGTTATTCGGCAAGGCGGACGAAGAAGCGGAAATTTTTCGATTTTCGTGAACGGCAGCATTTGAATTGCTGTCATTCATATTTGCGACCAGAGCGATGAATCCGACCAAACCGCCGCCGCAAGGTAAAGCCAAACCGCCCAAACTGCCCAAAACCCAAATCCACGTTTTGGATTTTTTTGGCGGCGGCGGCATCGAAAATTGATTCGGCTTGTTCCAATCGCTTTGAGCCGCCGGTTGACTGCCGAAATTTTCATTCGGATTTGTCGGAGGCGGTTGGTTGACAAAGATGGTTGCCGGCAGAGAATCTTCGGATTTGCTCATCTGCATTAAAAGCGTTCCGTCATTCAAACAAAAATTTAGATTCTCATCTGAATAGGTTTTCTGGCATTTCGGACAAGTTTTCATCTCTTTTTTCCTATTTTCTTGTGAGAGTTTTAATTATTATACGTTATGTTTTGTCGAAAAAGATAAAGCGAATTTTATAGATTGTTGAATTTCAGTTTAGATTAAAGCCGCAGCGTCCGCAATAATTGATGTCCGGCGGAAACTTTGCGCCGCAGCGTCCGCAGATTTTTTCAACTTGCTGCGGTGGATTTCGTCCGACACTTGAGTAAAATCCGGCAGTTTTGCCCGCCGCCGGACTGCTCGTTTTAACGAGATTTATTCCGCAGCGACCGCAAAATTTGGATGATGCGGGCAAATCTGCCGAACAGTTCGGACACGGAAAACTGTTTTTATCTTCGCCTTTGCTAATGAGAGAAAAAGAATGATTACCGCATTTTCCGCAATATTTCACGCCTTCGGCAAAGCGCGCCTGACACTTATTACAGGCGACAATGCCCGGCATTATGCTCGAATGAACGCCGCTGCTGCTTGCCTGCGAAGGCGAAGGCTGACTATTTTTCCCGTGCAGAGTTTTAAGCTGCGCTTGAATAACCTGTTCGTCCGTGCCTTCACGCAGTTCGATAACGCGCTCATCGTCTTTTTCGCCCGCTTTGGAAACTCTTAGAATATGCTGTCCGGCGGGAACTGTTGATAAAACCAATCTTCCCGAACTTCCGATGATTCCCCTTCTTTCGTCGTCAATATAAATTTCTGCGCCGGTCGGAGCTAAAATAACGAGTCTGGCTGAACCTTCATTGGATTTATCATCAACATTTTCCGCCGCTTTTTCGAGTTCTTCAATCCATTCAAGCACACTTGACGGACGATTTTTCGGTTCTTTATCCAAAGCCCGCATCACGGCTTGTTCGACATCTTTTGGAATATCGGAACGAATCGTCGAAAGCGGCGGCGGCGCGTGCATAATTTTCTGCATTACGAGCTGCATCATATCGCCCGTGAACGGGGTTTTTCCGCCGAGCATTAAATACGCAATCGTGCCGAGCGCGTAGATATCGGCGCGAACGTCCACGCCGAGTTCCGGCTGCATTTGTTCGGGCGACATAAATTCCGGCGTTCCGATGATTCCGCGCGAAGAAGGTGTCGCGTTTGAACTCGCGTCGGTAACGGTTTGATTGACGATTTTCGCCAGACCGAAATCGCCGACTTTGATAAAGCCGTCGCCTTTGCCCTTCGTCATTATAAAAATATTGGCGGGTTTCAAATCACGGTGCAGAATTCCGGCTTCATGCGCCGCTTCCACGCCGTCGGCGATTTGCCGCAGCAAATTAACGGCGCGTTTGACGGGCAAAGTTCCTTCGCGGCGCAAAAGTCTATGCAAAGTTTCGCCTTCGACATATTCCATCACGAGATAAAAAACGCCGTCCGCGCTTTCACCGAAATCCGTAACGTCAACAATATGCGGATGCCGAATCGAAGCCGCCGCCATCGCTTCGCGTTCAAACCGCACAATCGCTTCACCTTCCGCCAAATCTTCATTGCTCAAAATATCCTGGCGAACGGTTTTGACAGCGACGCGGCGTGTTCCCAAATTCGTATCCTTCGCCAAATAAACCTGTCCCATCGCGCCGCGCCCAAGCCGCTTTTCGAGCAGATAACGGTTTGCCAGAAGTCTGCCGCCGGGCAAACTATGGCGCGTCTGTGTTTGATCGTGCGGACAATAATTTACATTATCTTCGTAACAAACTTCACATTTCGGACATTCTTTCATTCGTCTTTATTTTCTCTATTTATTGAACATTTACCAAATTATGAACACAAAAAGTTTTAACTTGTTGCATCAGCATCTTTTTTGGACTTTACTTTTCAATCTTGCTATAATCTTTTTCGTTAGTTTATTGGGTCGTTAGCTCAGTTGGTAGAGCAGCGGACTCTTAATCCGCGGGTCGCAGGTTCAAAACCTGCACGACCCACCAATATTTTAGAAAAGACAAGTTTAATGTGAACTTGTCTTTTTTTGTTTTTTCAGACTTTTCTTAGAACTTTAGCGTCTAAAAACTTGAGCGTGAATAATTTCCCGTTCAAAGGCGAGTTTGATAAACTTCTCGTGCAAACTTTTATCGAGAAACACGAGTAATGACGGCAAATTTAACCGATGAACAATTAGTCGAACTTGCGGTTGGCGAAAACCCGGAAGCGTTCGGCGAAATCGTCAAACGATGGGAGCGAAAGATTTTCGCGCTCTGTTTCGGTATGCTCCTCCGGGAAGACGAAGCCAAAGACGCGGCGCAGGAAACTTTTATCGCCGCGTATCGAAATTTGAGCAAATTTCGCGGCGAAGCCAAAGTTTCATCGTGGCTGCACCGCATCGCCGTCAACCAATGTTTGACAACTAAACGCCGCGCAAAAAGTCGTTCGGAAGATTTTTTGGACGACGAAACCAACGCCGACGAAAAAGTTTTTGTCGCGCCCGCGCATCTAACGCCGGCGAAAACGACGGAACAAAATGAAAGGCTGAAATTAATTCGGCAGGCGGTAAATTCGCTTCCGTCAGATTTGAAACAGGTTGTGGTTATGAAGGAATTTGAAGAGATGACGTTTCAGGAAATTTCTGACACGCTCGATTTGCCTTTAAGCACGGTTAAAAGTCGGCTTTATACGGCTTTGAAACAGCTTCGTTCTAAATTGCAAAATGTTCCGTTGGAAGTTATTTAGAGAAAAATTATGTTAGACACAAATCATCAAAATTCGTCCTGTGCCTTTGCCGAACAACTCGTTTCGTATCTTTACAATGAAGCGAACGCACAGGAAAAAAGCGTTTTTGAATCGCATTTAACAAATTGCGAAAAATGTGCCGACGAACTTTCGGCGTTTGGTTTCGTGCGTTCTTCGGTTCAGCAATGGCGAACGGAAGAATTTTCGCCAATGCAAACTCCGGCGATGGAAATTCCGTTTGAAAAATCTTCCGAAATCAGCGTAAAATCAACGGAAAAACGCTCGTGGTTCGCCGATTTGCGGCAGCTTTTTACGCTCTTTCCGGCGCAAACGATGGTCGCGGCTTTTGCGGTTTTAGCCGTTTGTATCGGTTTGACTTTATTTGCGTATAATTTCTCCGGCAAAACGGAAATTGCTGAAAAGATTTATAATAAACCGATAAAATCCGTCGTTTCGCCGACGGTTGAACAGCCGACAAAAGTTGATTCGGAAGAAGTCGCTCGTAAAAATTCGGCAGACGATCAAAACAGTGCGCCGGAAGTTATAAATGCAGCTCCGAAAAGTGAAAATCTACCGCGATTCAGCCGGAAAAGTTCGATTGAAAGAGTTTCAAACAATACAAAACAAACCGTGAAAAATGAATTAGTCGCGCAGAATTCCAACAATTCTACGCCCGTTCGGAAAGTGAAGGATATTAACAAAGTCAATAAAGAAATCGTCGCTAAAAATCAACAAGTGCCGAAATTAGCTGACTTTGATGAAGTAAAAGACAATTCCCTGCGGCTTTCGGATTTGCTGGCTGAGGTTGACGACAAATAATTTTGTTGAAGGTTAAAAGAATGAAAAGATTAAATTTATTGAGTTTGGTTTTCGCCGGCTTACTGATTTTTGTTTCGCTGACGGCGATTAAAGCACAGGATGAAACGCCGCCGCCGGACGCGCCGAATCAGAATTCTGCCGCGCAGACGCGTCCGAATTTGATGAAACAACTTGGTTTAACGCCGGATCAAATCAATCAAGTCCGACAAATAAATCAATCAAATAAACCGCAGATACGCGAAGCGCAGGAGCGTTTGCGCGAAGCAAACCGCAATTTAGACCAAGCGATTTACGCCGACGCAACAGATGAAGCGGAGATTCAGGCACGATTAAAGGAAGTTCAGTCGGCTCACTCGGAAATTGTAAAAATTAGGTCGCAAACAGAATTAGCCGTGCGAAAAATCTTAACGCCCGAACAACTGGCAAAATTCCGCGATGTGCGTCAACAATTTATGGACAGAAAGGAAAACAGGCAACAACAGATTAAAAATCGCCGGACGGACGCACCGAATCGTTTATTAAATAATCGCCGGATGAATTTCCCCAATCGCCCTCAAAATAATCGCCAGCGTCCGCCGCGCAGTAATTAATTTTTAAGGATTATATCTGTTATTGCTCAAAATGCTTTGTTCGCCCTGCTTTGCTCACCCGATTCACTTTGTTGACGAGCGTGATAAGAACTTCGCGTCAAAGGCGATGATTCGACGTGCTTGAAACCCAAACTCAAACCGATTTTTTTCCATTCGGCAAATTCTTCCGGCGTAACATAGCGTTCAACCGGCAATCGCTTTTCGTAAGGCTGAAGATATTGCCCGATGGTCATAATGTCGCAGGAAACGCTTCGCAAATCCTTCATCAATTCAACGACTTCCTCAAATTCTTCGCCCAAGCCAGCCATAATTCCGCTTTTGGTTTTCATCCGCGGAAATTGCGTATCACGATAAAAAGCGGCGCGTTCGAGCAAAGTTAAAGTTTGCTGATAATTCGCGTCGGGACGAACGCGGCGATAAAGTCGCGCGATAGTTTCCGTATTGTGATTCAAAACTTCGGGACGCGCCGCTAAAACCGTATTTAAAGCGTCTTCGTTGCCCTGAAAATCGGGAATCAAAACTTCGACGCGGCACGTCGGATTCATTTCGTGAACTTTGTGAATTGTTTCCGCCCAATGTGCCGCACCGCCGTCGGGCAAATCATCACGATTGACCGATGTAATAACGGCGTGTTCCAAACCCAAATGTCCGACCGCTTCGGCAACGTGCGTTGGCTCCATCGGGTCTAAATTCATCGGTTTTCCCTTGTTGACAGCGCAAAATCCGCAATGCCGCGTGCAAGTGTCGCCGCCGAGCATAAATGTCGCTGTTTTGTCCGTCCAGCATTCAAAAATATTCGGACAACGAGCTTCCTGACAAACCGTATGTAGATTCAAGCCTTCAATCAATTTCAAAACGGCATTTTGATTTGTCGGATCGCCAATTTTGATTTTCAGCCAATCCGGTTTCGGCAATCTTTCGCGTTTGCGGCTTTCGGCGACGAATTTTTCAATTAATACTTTTTCTTCAATCATAAAAATTTTTCACTTAAAAAACTTAAAGCGTTATAAATACATTTTATCATTCACGATGCAAATTGTCGCCAGTTAAGATGTTTGTGTGAAATGTTTAGAGAACAGGTTTGCGATGCAAACTTGTTCTTGACAGTTTATTATTTCTTCTGTATATTGAAATTCATAAACAAGTTTGTAATGCAAACCTATCAAAATTATTGGAGAATAAATATATGAATCGGGAACGGAAAAAAATTGAATATGTAACAAAAGTCGTTAGTTATTCCGGTGGATTTCTGGCAATGCTTTTAGGCATATTTATCGCTGCACTCGCGGTTTTGGGATATTTATCGGATTTGGGTATGCAAAGGCAAAATTATCGCAGTAAGGATTTGACCTTCGGATTAACTTTTTTGATTTTCTTCGCACTATTCTGGTTACTTGTTTTTCCAAAAATTCGCGCTCATTTGCAAAAAAAATACGGGCAGGTGAAAAATCAAAGTTACAGGTGGGACAAAGGATGGCGCGAAATGCTTTATATGTCGCCGTATCTTTTGGCATTTTTGGGCGGCGTTCGGATTGACGTTCATTACGGCTTGCCGTTTAGCGTAACCGTATTACTAACAGCAGTTTTCGTGTTCGGTTTTTGGATAGCAAACCAGCGCGGTGTGTCTAGTTTTTTGCTGTGGCTGGCGGGAGTTTGTCTGATTTTGAGTTTTCTACCTTGGGAAAATATTTATTTGTCTGTTACGGTGCTTGATAATAATTCGGCGCGAACGGCATTTTATCAATTTGTCTGTTCGGCACTTTTCGGTGTCATTTATTTTATTATCGGCGTTTTTGATTATCATCTGATGACGACCACCCTCAAACCCATCGCCCGCAATGATGAGGAGAAAATTTATGAGTCTGTTTAAGGAAATGACCGAACTCGATAAATTGCTCCACGAACCGGCGCGGCTGGCGATTATGACGGCTTTGGCAAATTGTGAATCGGCGGATTTTACGTTTCTGCAAAGTTTGACCGGATTGAGCAAAGGCAATCTTTCCAGTCATTTGACCAAACTCGAAGAAGCCGGAATGGTTTTTATCGTCAAATCATTCGTCGGGAAAATTCCGAATACCAATATCAGTTTGACCGGTTCGGGCGAAGACGCGATTAAGGCGCATTGGAAAAGGCTTGACGAGATGCGAAAAGAAGCGAAAACGTGGAAACCGGAAACTGAAAGCGCAGTTTAATCAGTCGGATTAGCAGATTTGTAATTATTTTAGCCGACAGGTAACTTTGCCGAGAATTTCGCTTTTCGGGATCGCGCCGAAACTTCGGCTGTCCGAACTTTCATCCGCGTTGTCGCCCGTTAGAGAAAATTTATTGTCCGCTGATATTTCGCCGATTCTTTTTAAAATTTTTACACTTTGCTTGAAAGGATGATTCGCCAATACAACATCGCCCGTTTCAAACCCGGCTTTTTTGTTGATTAAAACCGCGTCGCCGTCTTTGAGCGTCGGCAGCATCGAGTTTCCTTCAACTAAAACCCCCGTGCGTTTGCCGAGAAAAAACAAGATTCTTTCCTTCCAACCGGCTTCGGGTAATTCGTTTTCCATAAAAATAAAATTCGGATTGCAAATTAAAATCCGCAATCCGAAAGCTGAAATCCAAAATCTTTTTTACTGGCTTGCCAGATACCACTCGACATCTTTGTTTTTTGTCGCCCAAAACATTTCGTGAATTTTTTTGATATTGTCCAATAACTCCTGCGCGTGTTCCCGGCTGACTTCCTGTTTGCACGACGAGCAGAGTTTCGCCGTTTTCCAGAAAAGCGTGTGCAGATCGGGATATTTTTCGAGATGTTCGGGTTTGAAATAATCCGTCCACAAAACAAGAACGTGATGTTTTGCGAGTTCAGCACGTTCTTCTTTGATGGCGATAAAGCGCGTCAAAGTGTTTTGATAAGCGGCGTGCGCTTTGGCATCGTCGCCTTCGGGACGTTTCAAATCGAGAATCTTTTTGGTCAGCATAAACACCGATTCGGCTTCGATTCGCGCCTGCGCCGGATCATAGACACCGCACGGACCGTCGCAATGCGCTTCGGCTGTCTCAAAATTCATTTTATCTAATCTATCAAACATTTTATTTTCTCCTTGTTCTTTTTTTATTAATTATTCACTCGGTCTTCCGCCCGCATCAATTCCTTCGACGCTTGCCTGACGGATGACCTTGACGTGCAAATCGTCCATTAAACGGACTTGACACGAAAGCCGCGTGTGATCACCTAAGTCGGTTTTTGAAGCGAGAATCGTTTTTTCGGCATCGCCGATAGGTCCCGGATCGCCCGCTAAAACTTCAACGCGGCACGTTGTGCATTTGGCGTTTCCGCCGCAGCGGTGCAAAATATCAATGCCGTTATCTTCTAAACATAATACGAGTTTTCGCCCTTCTTCAGCTTCAAAGGCGACAGTTCCGTTTGCCGCTTCCGCAGTAATTTTGTGCATTTATATTAAACTCCTGCAAATCAATTTTCGTAAAACAACTATGCTTTGAATTTGTCATAGATTGAACAAGAAAACAAGTTCGCTAAAAGTGTTAAATGTTTTCGTCTTCGATATTTTTGTCTTGATTTTCAAGTTTTCAAGGTCAAATTTAGTGATCGCTGCAAAATTTTACGAAACTTTATATTTCTTCAACCAAATCATAATTAACTGCGTCTAACTCTGTGGAAATTACATTTCAAATAAACTTTAATATGCGAATCAAGGGTAGAAAAGTAAATTAGCAAACTCACAAAAAAGTTGTAAAGTGCGGTTTATGGAACTGCAACTAATTCAACTTTATCTGTGGGTTTGCCTCGTTTATGATAAACATCCGATGTTGAAATATCAACG